>DASTHR010000214.1:0-2044 GCA_035718105.1 Burkholderiales bacterium | reverse complement strand
TACGTCTGGGCGCAGATTCCCGGGCCCTACCGCGCGCTGGGGTCCCTCGAATTCTCGAAGAAGCTCCTCGCCGACGCGCGGGTGGCGGTGGCGCCCGGTGTCGGCTTCGGACATTATGGAGACGACCACGTGCGCTTCGCGTTGATCGAAAATGAGGAACGGACCCGGCAGGCGGTGCGGGGGGTGAAGGAAATGTTCCGCAGGGACGGCCTCGTCGGCTGACGAACGAAAGGACCACCAACATGAGCGCGGCGAAACTCGCCACGGCCCGGGAGCGCGGGGAAACCCTGCGCCCGGTGCTGAAATCCTCCAAGCTGGCCAACGTCTGCTACGACATCCGCGGCCCGGTGCTGGCCCGGGCCCGGCAGATGGAGGAGGAGGGGCACCGCATCATCAAGCTCAACATCGGCAATCCCGCGGCCTTCGGCTTCGAGGCGCCCGAGGAGATCGTCGAGGACGTGATCCACAACCTGCCCAACGCCTCGGGCTACTGCGATTCCAAGGGGCTGTTCCCGGCGCGCAAGGCCATCATGCAGTACTGCCAGCAGAAGGCCATCCGCGACGTGAAGATGGACGACATCTGGGTCGGCAACGGCGTCTCGGAGCTGATCGTGATGGCGATGCAGGCGCTGCTCAACAACGGCGACGAGGTGCTGATTCCGGCCCCGGACTATCCCCTGTGGACCGCGGCGGTGAGCCTCTCCGGCGGCGTGCCGCGCCACTACCTGTGCGACGAGGGCGCGGGCTGGCTGCCGGCCCTGGACGACATCCGCGCCAAGGTGGGCCCCGGCACCCGGGCCATCGTGCTCATCAATCCCAACAATCCCACCGGCGCCCTCTACCCGGTGGAGCTGCTGAAGGAAATCCTGGAGATCGCGCGGCGCCACCAGCTCATCGTGTTCGCCGACGAGATCTACGACAAGGTGGTCTACGACGGCCTGGTCCACACCTCCATCGCCTCCCTGGCGGAGGACGTGCTGTGCGTCACCTTCAACGGCCTGTCCAAGAACTACCGCGCCTGCGGCTACCGGGCCGGGTGGATGGTGGTCTCCGGCGACAAGCGCCACGCCCAGGACTACATCGACGGCCTCGGCATCCTGGCCTCGATGCGCCTATGCGCCAACGTCCCCGCGCAGTACGCGATCCAGACCGCGCTGGGCGGCTACCAGAGCATCAACGACCTGGTGGCGCCCGGCGGGCGGCTTTGCCGGCAGCGCGACATCGCCTGGAAGCTGCTGTGCGAGATTCCCGGCGTGAGCTGCGTGAAGCCCCAGGCGGCGCTCTACCTGTTCCCGCGGCTGGACCCGAAGGTCTATCCCATCGCCGATGACCAGCAGTTCATCCTCGACCTGCTGCTGGAGGAAAAGGTGCTGCTGGTGCAGGGGTCGGGCTTCAACTGGCCGCGACCGGACCACCTGCGCATCGTCTTCCTGCCCAACGCTGACGATCTGCGGGAAGCCATCGGGCGCATCGGCCGCTACCTCGGGAACTACCGCCGGGAACACGGAACTTAGGGGTCAGAAGTCAGGGAGCAGGGATCAGGGGAAACCGCGGCTCCGGTCCGGCGGGATATTTCTCCGGCCCCTGAGCCCTCAATAAGGAGAACTTGGATGAAACCCATTAACGTCGCATTGCTTGGCATCGGCACGGTAGGCGGAGGCACCTTCACGGTCCTGCGCCGGAATCAGGAAGAAATCATGCGCCGCGCCGGGCGCGGCATCGCCATCAAGGTGGTGGCGGACAAGGACCAGGAGCGCGCCCGGAAAATCGTCGGCAATGATGCCGAGGTGATCGGCGACGCCTTCGCCGCCGTGGCCCGCCCCGACGTGGACATCGTGGTGGAGCTGATCGGCGGCTACACCGTGGCCAGGGAGCTGGTGCTCAAGGCCATCGAGAACGGCAAGCACGTGGTCACCGCCAACAAGGCGCTGCTCGCGACCCACGGCAACGAGATCTTCGCCGCGGCCCACCGCAAGGGCGTGATGGTGGCCTTCGAGGCGGCGGTGGCGGGGGGCATCCCCATCATCAAGGCGGTGCGCGAGGG
>DASTHR010000213.1:0-2510 GCA_035718105.1 Burkholderiales bacterium | reverse complement strand
ACCACCGGCGAGTCCCCGACGGTGGATTTCGAGGAACACCGGCAACTGATCCGCACCACCGTGGAGCACACCGCCGGGCGCATCCCCGTGATCGCCGGAACCGGCGCCAACTCCACGCGGGAAGCCATCGAACTGACGGCCTACGCCAGGGACGCCGGCGCCGATTACTGCCTGTCGGTGGTTCCCTACTACAACAAGCCCACCCAGGAAGGCCTGTACCAGCATTTCAGGGCCTGCGCCGAGGCGGTGGACATCCCGCAGATCCTCTACAACGTGCCCGGGCGCACCGTGGCCGATCTCGCCAACGACACCACTCTGCGCCTCGCCCAGGTCCCCAACATCGTCGGCATCAAGGACGCCACGGGCGACGTGGGGCGGGGCGCGGACCTGCTGCGCCGCGCGCCGGGGGACTTCGCCATCTACAGCGGCGACGACGCCAGCGCCATGGCGCTGATGCTGCTGGGCGGGCATGGCGTGATTTCCGTTACCGCCAACGTGGCGCCGCGGCTGATGCACGCGGGTTGCGCCGCCGCCTTCGCCGGGGACCTGGCGCGGGCGCGGGAGCTGAACAATCTCCTGCTGCCGCTGCACAGGGACCTGTTCGTCGAGGCCAATCCCATTCCAGTGAAGTGGGCGGTGGCGCGCATGGGGCTGATGGGCCCCGGCTTGCGCCTGCCGCTCACTCACCTGTCGCAGCGCTGCGAGCAGGTGGTGCTCGAAGCCATGCGCCACGCCGGAGTCAAAGTCTGATGAGGCCTCCCCGTTTCCGGCTTCTCTGGGCGACGCTGGCATCCTGCGCGCTGCTGGTCGCGGGCTGCAGCGGCACCCTGGAGCCCAAGAAGATCGACTACAAGTCCGCAGGCAAGCTGCCGCCGCTGGAAGTGCCGCCCGACCTCACCCAGCCCACGGGCGACGACCGCTTCGCCGTGCCCGATGTTTCGCCCTCGGGCAGCGCCACCTATTCCACCTACGCCCGGGAGCGGGCTTCCCAGCCCCGGCAGGGCGCGGGCATCGCGCCCGCCGCCATCAAGGAGGGCGCCCGCATCGAGCGCTCCGGCACCCAGCGCTGGCTGCTGGTGCCGGGCACCCCGGAGCAGGTCTGGCCGGTGGTGAAGGATTTCTGGCAGGAGACGGGTTTCATCGTCATCGTCGAGAAGCCCGAGACCGGGGTCATGGAGACCGATTGGGCCGAGAATCGCGCCAAGATTCCCCAGGACGTGATCCGCAGCACCCTGGGCAAGGTCATCGACAGCTGGTATTCCACCTCGGAGCGCGACAAGTTCCGCACCCGCCTGGAGCGCACCGCCGACGGCATGTCCACCGAGATCTATGTCAGCCATCGGGGCATGGTGGAGGTGTTCGACCAGGTCGAAGTCGCGACCGGTGCCGGCCAGCGCACGGTGTGGCAGCCGCGGCCTTCGGATCCCGACCTCGAGGCGGAGATGCTGAGCCGGCTCATGACGCGGTTCGGCGTCGAGCAGGAGCGGGCGCGGACCATGGTCACGAGCGCACCCGGCGTCGAGCGCGCCAAGATGGTGAAGGACGCGGGCGGCGGCGGCCTGCTGGTGGTGAACGAGCCCTTTGACCGGGCCTGGCGCCGGGTCGGGCTGGCCCTAGACCGGGTCGGCTTCACGGTGGAGGATCGCGACCGCGCCGGAGGCATGTACTACGTGCGCTATGTCGATCCCGCCAAGGAGGAGACGCAGCTCAACAAGGGCATCCTGGACAAGCTGATGTCCTGGACCAGCAGCGACAGCAAGAAGTCCAAGCCGCAGCAGTACCGCATCGAGGTCAAGGAGGCGGCGGACGCGACCCGGGTCGGGGTGCTGAACGCCGCCGGGGCGCCGGAGAAATCCGACGTCGGCACCCGGATTCTCAATCTGCTTTACGATCAGCTGAAATGAAGCGGTCAGCGGTCAGCCGGAGGCGCGGCTCCGCCTCGCACCCGGGAGGCTGGCCGCAGAATGGCTGAGAGCTGATGGCCTGAAATGCGCTTCGCTTCCCTGGGCAGCGGATCCCGCGGCAACGCGCTGCTGGTGGAAGCCGGGCGCACCCGCATCCTCCTGGACTGCGGCTTCTCGGTACGGGAGACGGAAACCCGTCTGGCGCGACTCGGCGTCGAGGCCCGCCAGCTCGACGCCATTCTGGTGACCCACGAGCACGACGATCACGTCGGCGGGGTGGCGCGGCTCGCCGCGCGGCACGGCATCCCGGTCTGGCTGACCCACGGCACGCTGCGGGCCACACCGGCCATTTCGGGTGCGCAGGTGCGGGTGTTTGATCCGCACCAGCGCTTCACCCTCGGCGACCTGGAGGTGGAACCGTTCCCGGTGCCCCATGACGCGGCGGAGCCGGCGCAATACGTGTTCGGGGACGGCGCGCACCGGCTTGGCGTGCTCACCGACATCGGCGAGCCCACGCCTCATGTCGCAGCGACGCTGAGCGGCTGCGACGCCCTGGTCCTGGAGTGCAATCACGACGCGGAAATGCTGGCGCGCGGGCCTTACGCG
>DASTHR010000212.1:0-2227 GCA_035718105.1 Burkholderiales bacterium | reverse complement strand
GGGGAAGCCTGAACAAAGGCGCGCTCGAGGGGGTCAAGGACACCTTCAGGCATTTCTGGCTCACCATCCGCTGCAGCCTGATCGGCACTTTCATCGGCATCCTGCCCGGGCTGGGCGGCGCCGTGGCCCAGTGGCTGGCGTACGGCCATGCCGCGCAAAGCGCGCGCAACGCGGAGGAGCGCAAGGGATTCGGCCGGGGAGATGTACGGGGCGTGCTGGGGCCGGGCGCGGCCAATAATTCGAAGGAGGGCGGCGCCCTCATCCCGACCGTCGCGTTCGGCGTGCCCGGCAGCTCCTCCATGGCGATCCTGCTGGGCGGGTTCTTCCTGCTGGGGCTGGTGCCGGGCCCGGACATGCTGACCAAGCACCTCGCGGTCACGTTTTCGATGGTATGGACGATCGTCATCGCCAACATCATCACGGTCCTGGCGTGCTTCCTTCTCCTGAACCACCTGGCGAAACTGACTACCGTGCGCGGCCACCTGCTCGTCCCGGTGATCCTGGTGCTGGTCTTCATCGGGAGCTACACGTCGAACAGCCATTACGGGGATCTGCTCCTGATGCTGTTTTTCGGCGGGGTCGGCTACCTGATGGTGATCGGCGGCTGGCCGCGGGCGCCATTCGTGCTTGGCCTGGTGCTGGGGAAAATCGCCGAGAACTACCTCTATATCTCGGTCGCGCGCTACGAGGCAGCCTGGCTGACGCGGCCGATCGTGCTGGCGCTGATCGTGCTGGCCATCGTGGTGATCCTCTACCCGCTGATACAGTCGCGACGCTCCGCTTCCAGGCAAGGGCGACATGCATAGCCGGGCGTCCCTGGTCCTCGGACTCATGATCATGGCCTGCTCCGGCGGCGCGGTGTTCATCGCCACCGACTGGCCGTGGAAGGCCGCGCTGTTCCCGATCGTGATCGGCGTCCCGGTTTTCTGCCTGGCAACGGCGGAAGTCCTGTGGGTGCTGCTGGGGGACACCCGCCGCCACGAAGTCATGGACTTCCAGATATCCACGGATCTGCCGCAGAAGGTCCAGGTCCGCAGGACGCTGGAAGCGATGGGCTGGATGCTCGGTTTTCTCGCGGCGATCGCCCTGTTGAGCTTTCCGGTCGCCGTTCCGCTGCTCGTTTTCCTCTACCTGAAGCTGCGGGGCGGGGAGGGATGGGGATACTCCCTCGTGTTCGCAACCGCCGTCTGGGGATTCTTCCACGTGGTCTTCGACCGGCTGCTGCACCTTCCTTTCCCGACCGGGTGGATACAGGGCTGGCTGGGCTTCTAGGCAAACCCGTAGAGCCGGGCAGGATTGTCGACGAGGATTTTCCGGCGCATTGCGGCATCCGGCGTCCAGGCATTGAAGAGATCCAGCAGGTGGCCGGTGTCCGGCATGTCCTTGTCGAGCCGCGGGTGCGGCCAGTCGGTGCCCCAAAGCAGCTGGTCCGGGTTGGTTTTCACCAGGGCTTCGTGCAGCGGGCGCGCGTCCTCGTAATCGGGAAAGCGCTCCGAGGCGCGGTAGGCACCGGATATCTTGATCCAGATCCGCCCCTCCCCGAGAAACCGCTTCAGCGTCTCGAATGCAGGCGCCGCGACTCCCTCCGCGGCCTTGGTCGAGCCGAAGTGATCCAGCACCACCGGCAGCTTCCAGTGCTTCAGGTACGGGGACAGCGCGGGCAGCTCGCGCGCATCCATGAAGAACTGGACGTGCAGGCCGAGTTCTGCCATCCAGGGGGCCAGCTTCTCGAATGACGCGAGGCCCTGGCTGCTGTAGGTGCCGGCCTGGCGCACCTGGTGGTGAAAGCGCAGCGCCCGCACGCCTGCGTCGGCCATGGCCTTGAGTTCGGCTTTCGGCGTGGCGTCCCTGATGATCGCGATCCCGCGCAGCCGCTTCGGCTCCCGTTTCAGCGCGTCGAGCAGCGCCGAGCAATCCGTGCCGTGGCCGTTGCCCTGAACCACCACCCCGCGCTCGAAACCCAGGCGCTGGTGCATCGCCAGCAGCTTCTCCAGGGGCGCTTCGGGCGGCGTGTAGGCGCGCTCGGGCGAGTAGGGGAAGCGGCGGGTCGGGCCGAAGATATGAAAATGGGCGTCGCAGGCCAGGGGCGGCGTCGCGATATCCGGGCGCTTGGGCGCGGCGGCGGGCGGCAGGCAGGGCGGGTAATTCAAGCGATCTCCTCGGGCCGGTCACACGCGGCCGCGGCGACTATAGCAGACGCGCAAAACGGTTAAAATACGTTGCCATC
>DASTHR010000211.1:0-7005 GCA_035718105.1 Burkholderiales bacterium | reverse complement strand
GGGCGGCGCATTTACGACCAGAACCCCATCAGCCAGGTGGCGCTGGCGGAGGCAAGCAAACTCAAGGAGCCGGGCCGTGGCTGACACCAGAAAGCTCAAGGTGGCCACCACGTCGCTGGCGGGCTGCTTCGGCTGCCACATGTCCTTCCTGGACATTGACGAGCGGTTGTTCCCGTTGCTGGAACTGGTGGAGTTCGACCGCTCGCCGCTCACGGACATCAAGCGCTGCGGGCCATGCGACATAGGGCTTGTGGAGGGCGGCATCTGCAACGCGGAGAACGTCCACGTGCTCAAGGAATTCCGCAACAACTGCCGGATCCTGGTGGCGGTGGGCGCCTGCGCCATAACGGGCGGCGTGCCCGCCATGCGCAACAACTTCGACCTCTGGGACTGCTTCCAGGAGGTGTACCAGTACGAAGGGGGCACCGAGGGCAACCGGGTGCCCAACGATCCCGAGCTGCCGCTGCCGTTCGACAAGGTGCACCCCATCTACGAGGTGGTGAAAGTGGACTACTTCCTCCCCGGCTGCCCGCCCTCGGCGGACGCCATCTGGAAGTTCCTCACCGACCTCGCCGCCGGGCGCGAGCCGAAGCTTGAGGACCATTTGATTCATTACGACTGATCAACCGCAATGGCGTCGAGGCGCAAGGGAACGACGGGTGGTTGTAAGCCTGGTCGAAACTCCGCGAAACTCAGCGTCCCGCGCCCCTCTGCGATGAAGGAAAAGGTGTTGCCATGACGTTCCCCCTGGAAACCGCCGCCAACCCCGGGAACCTGCGCCGCGTCGCCATCGAACCGGTGAGCCGGGTCGAGGGCCATGGCAAGGTCACGCTGCTGCTTGACGAGAACAACCGCGTGCACCAAGCGCGGCTGCACATCGTCGAGTTCCGCGGCTTCGAGAAGTTCATCCAGGGCCGCCCTTACTGGGAGATCCCGGTGATGGTGCAGCGCCTGTGCGGAATCTGCCCGGTGTCCCATCACCTGGCGGCGTCCAAGGCCATGGATCAGATCGTGGGGGTGCACACGCTCACTCCCACCGCGGATAAGATGCGCCGCATCCTGCACCTGGGCCAGATCCTGCAGTCCCACGCGCTGCATTTCTTCCACCTGTGCTCGCCGGACCTGCTTTTCGGATTCGATGCCGACGTGGCCAGGCGCAACATCGTCGGCGTGGCGGAGGCTTTCCCCGGGATTGCGAAGAAGGGCGTGCTTCTGCGCAAGTTCGGGCAGGAGGTGATACGGGTAACCGCCGGCAAGCGCGTGCACGGCTCCTGCGCCGTCCCCGGCGGGGTGAACAAGCACCTGTCCGCCCAGGAGCGGGATTACCTGCTGCAGGACGCCGACGAGATGGTGGACTGGAGCCGCGAGGCGGTGGAGATCGTCAAGCGCCTGTTCGCCGAGCGCAAGGATTTCCACAATGGCTTCGGCTACTTCCGCTCGAGTTTCATGGGGCTCGTCCGGGAGGACGGCGCTCTGGATCTCTACCACGGGGGCCTGCGGGCCCGGGACGAGCATGGGCAGACCATCTTCGACCACGTGGACTACAGCCACTACTGGGACTACATCCACGAGCAGGTGAAACCCTGGTCGTACATGAAGTTCCCCTTCATCCGCTCTCGGGGCACCGAGGACGGCTGGTACCGGGTGGGGCCCCTGGCGCGGGTCAACAACTGCGACTTCATCCCCACGCCGCTGGCGGACGCCGAGCGCAAGGCCTTCCTGGAGTTCGACCACGGGTCCTCCACCCAGGCGACGCTCGCCTACCACTGGACGCGCATGATCGAGATGCTGCACGCGGCGGAAGGCATCCGCGAGCTGCTGGCGGATCCCGACCTGCTCAAGAACGACCTGCTGGTTCGGGGCGAGCGCACCCTGCGCGGGGTGGGGGTGATCGAGGCGCCGCGGGGCACGCTGATCCATCACTACCGGATCAACGAGGACGACCAGATCGTTCGCGCCAACCTCATCGTCTCCACCACCCACAACAACCAGGGCATGAACGAGGCGGTGCGCCAGGTGGCGTTGCAGTACCTCGACGGCCAGGAACTCACCGAGGGCCTGCTCAACCACATCGAGGTGGCGATCCGCGCCTACGATCCCTGCCTGTCCTGCGCCACCCACGCCCTGGGGCGCATGCCCCTGGAAGTTGAAATGGTGGACTGCGAGGGCGGCGCGGTTGACCGCATCGGCCGCGAGGCGGACGGCGCCGTGCGCCGTGGCTCTTGAGCGACTCCCGGCTGCTCATATTTGCCTGGGGCAATCCGAGCCGGGGTGACGATGCCCTTGGCCCGGAATTCCTGCGGCGCATCGAGCTGCTGGCGGGGGAGGGGGTCGAGCTGCTCACGGATTTTCAGCTCCAGGTCGAACACGCGGTGGATCTGGCGCGGCGCGACCTGGTGCTGTTCGTGGACGCCAGCGCCAGCTGCGCCCCGCCGTTTGCCCTGTCCCGGGTAAGCGTGCAGCGGAACCTTACCTTTACCACCCACGCCATGAGCCCCGCGGCGGTGCTTTACGTTTATCGGGCGGTCACCGGACGGGAACCCCCGCCTTCCTATCAGCTGGCGATCCGCGGCAACAGCTTCGCGCTGGGAGAGCCACTTGGCGCCTCCGCGCGCGATCACCTGGAGGCGGCCCTGGCGCTGGCTGCATCGTTGCTGGCCGAACCCACTCCCGGGGCCTGGGACCGCCACGTCCTGCACTGCGGCTGACGCGGCCGCGGCAGTGCGGATATCATTGCCGGCTATGCGATCGGTGTCGGCATTCCAATGGCTGTTGCTTGTGAGTTTTCTGGCCATCCTCGCTTGGTCCGGCATCGGCCCCCGGGACCGCTTCGTATGGTACCTGGAGGTGGCGCCGGCGGTGATCGGCGCCGTGGTGCTGATCGCCCTTTACCCGCGATTTCGCTTCACCGACTTGGTCTACATTCTGATCTGGCTGCACGCCGCGGTGCTGATGGTGGGCGGTCACTACACCTATGCCGAGATGCCGCTGTTCAACTGGCTGCGGGACGCGCTGCACCTGGATCGCAACTACTACGACCGGTTGGGGCATTTTTTCCAGGGCTTTGTCCCGGCCATGATTGCCCGGGAGGTGCTGCTGCGGAGATCCCCGCTGAAACCCGGGAAATGGCTGTTCTTCCTGGTGAGCTGCGTGGCACTCGCCATCAGTGCGGTCTACGAGTTCATCGAGTGGTGGGTGGCCGTGGCGACGGATGAGGCGGCGGAGGCTTTTCTCGCAACCCAGGGCGATGTCTGGGATACCCAATGGGACATGTTCCTGGCATTGAGCGGCGCGGTGCTGGCGCAGCTCTTCCTGAGCCGGCTCCATGACCGGGAACTGGCGCGCATGGAGGCACGAGGATGAGCACGGAACAGAAAGATCCCACCCGCTTCTGGGAGGAGCGCTATCGCAGCGCCACCACCCCATGGGATCGGGGCGGGCCCAGCCCGGCCCTGCTGGAATGGCTGGACGAGGAGGAACTCCGCCCCTGCCGCATCCTGGTGCCAGGCTGCGGGCGCGGGTACGAGGCCCTGGAACTGGCCCGGCGCGGATTCGACGTGGTGGCCCTGGACTTCGCTCCCAGCGCGGTGCGCCACCTGCGGGATGAACTGGGGCGGGCGGGGCTGCGGGCGGAAGTCCTGCAGGCCGACGTGCTTTCGTGGGTTTCAGGGGAACTCTTTGATGCCATCTACGAGCAGACCTGCCTGTGCGCCCTGCCGCCCGGAACCTGGGCGCGCTACGAGCAGCAGCTTGCCACCTGGCTGGTGCCCGGCGGCAAGCTGCTGGCGCTGTTCATGCAGACCGACAGGGAGGGGGGGCCGCCCTTCCACTGCGACATGGGCGCCATGCGGGAGCTGTTCGCGGAATCGCGCTGGGAATGGTCCGGGGCGCCCTTCTGCGAAGTGCCCCACCCGGCGGGGATCTACGAGCTTTCCACCATCCTCACCCGCCGCCCTTAGCGGCGATCGCCTTCCGGCTCCAAAGCCAGACATAGTGCAGGCCGGAGAGGACCGAGATGGCGGCCACCACCACGTAGGCCGCGGGCAGCACGCCGGCAAGGTCGAGGTAGGCGGCGGCGTGGACCAGCACCGCCACCAGCAGGGCGAGTTGGGAGAAGGTGCAGAGCTTGCCGGGAAAGGTGGGTTCCATCTCGAAGGGCCCCACCACGACCCGGTAGCTCAGGGCGCCCGCCAGGATCACCAGGTCCCGCGCGATGACCAGCAGCACCAGCCACAGGGGCAGCAGGCCGAGCCAGGCCAGGCAGAGGACGGTGGCTCCGATCAGCGACTTGTCGGCAATGGGATCGAGGATGGCGCCGAAGCGGCTGAACTGGTTGAAATGCCGGGCGATGAAGCCGTCCAGGGCGTCGCTCACGCCGGCGGCGAAGAACACCCACAGCGCCGCTCGGTGCTCGCCGGCGAGCAGCAGGTACACCAGCACGGGCACCAGCAGCACCCGCAGCACGGTGAGGGCGTTGGCGATCTGATTCTTCATGGCCTCGATTCTCGTCCCGTCGGACATTTTATCTGCATTCCGGTGACTGGCGCCGGACGTGTACGGTGAGCCGGGCCACGCGCCATGGTCCCGATCCATGAGCTGCTGGCCCGCATGCGCTGGGACCCGGAATTTGGCCGCGGCGAGTTCGAGCTCGCTTACCTGGACCGGATGCAGCGGGGCCTGGTGCGGGTGCCGCTACGGGAGGTGGAGGTGCTGCCGGGGCATGAATTCATTCGCTTCTCCGACGCCGGGGGCGTGGCGCGGGAGGTGCCGCTACACCGGGTGCGGGAGGTCTACCGGGACGGGCGCCTCATCTGGCGCCGCGATCCCCGTCGCGGGGCCTAGCAAACGGCCTTGAGGCCGGCAATCACTAGGGCGGCGGCGTCCGGACGGCCGGAATCGATGGCGATGGCCAGCGCTTGCTCCTCGGCCGTGAGTGCCTCCATGGATTGGCGCTGGCGCCGCAGCACCGCCACGCCGGCTTCCGAGGCGTCCGTTGCGGCCTTTTCACGGGCCGCGACCCGACCCTGCAGCAGGTCATCGGGCGCGTGAAAATCCAGGATGGCGAAGGGCACGCCGCAACGGGCGGCCAGCTCACGGAATGCCTGCCGCCGGGGCTGTTCCAGGAAGGTGGCATCGGCGATCACGCCGAAGCCGGCGCGCAGCGCGGATTCGGCCAGTTCTTCCAGCCGCGCGTAGGTGCGCTCGCCGGCGGCGCGGCCGTAGAGACCCTGATCCAGTGCGGAGCCGCTGCGGGCTTCCGCGGCAAGCCCGAACAGGCGCTTGCGCTCCACGTCGGAGCGGATGCGGATGGCGCCCAGGGCTTCGACGGCGGGCAGGGTGAGGGTGGTCTTGCCGGAGCCCGAAACGCCGCGGGTGATGGCGAGCCAGGGGCGCGGTGGCTGGGTGAAGCGCAGCGCCAGCCGGAGGTATTCCCCGCATTCGGTGGCGGCGCCCGCCCGTTCCCGCTCAGGCAGTTCCGGCTGGCCGAGACGGAACGCCGCCACCTTTGCCCGCACCAGGGCCCGGTACACCCGGTAGAAGCGCAGCACCGCCAGGCCGGGATAGTCGCCGCAGTTCTCGAGGTAGGCGTTGAGAAAACGGTTGCCCAGGTCGGGCCGGCCACGATCCTCCAGGTCCATGACGACGAACGCCACCTCGCTGGCGACGTCTATCCAGCGCAGCTCGGGATTGAAATCGATGCAGTCGAACACTACCGGCTCGCCAGCGATCAGGGCGATGTTCGCGAGGTGCAGGTCGCCGTGGCACTCGCGGACGAAACCGCCCCGCCTGCGGGCGGCAAAGGCTTCTCCCAGGGCAACGAACTCGCGGCTGCTCCACGCCTCAAGCCGCGCCAGCAGGTCGAGGTCGCTGGTCTGCGCAAGGCGCGGGCGAATCTGGTCGAAGTTCTGGCGCGCGTAAAACCCGATGTTCTCGGCGCTGCCGAAGGTGGCGGCGGGGGCTGCCGGGGGCAGGGCGGCATGGAAGCCGGCAATGCGGCGCGCCAGCTTGTCCACCAGGGCGCAATCCAGGGCACCCCGGGCCAGCACCCGGTCGAGGCGCGCCGCTTCCTCGAACTGGCGCATCCGGACCGCGTACTCGATGGCGGTGCCGGTGCCGGCGATGCGGGGCGCGTCGGCGCTTCCGGTCACCGGGACCACGTCGAGGTAGAGCTCCGGCGCGAGGCGCCGGTTGAGGCGCAGCTCCTCCGCGCAAAAAAAATGCCGTCGCTCCAGAGTGCTGAAATCCAGGAACCCGAGGTTCACCGGCTTCTTCACCTTGTAGGCGTAATCCCCGGTGAGAAGAACCCAGGAGATATGGGTTTCCACCAGGCTCAGGTTACTCACCGGGTGCGGAAAGGCGGAGGGCCGCAGCAGGGCTGCGATGAAGGGCGACAAGGTTGCCTCCCGGCGAAAGCCGGGCGACTGCGATCTACTCGCCGCGCACCAGCAGCACGGGGCTGCGCGCGATGCGCACCACGCCCTCGGCAACGCTGCCGAGTATCAGGTGGTCAATGCCACGGCGGCCGTGGGTCCCCATGACAATCAGGTCGGCGCTCCAGCCGGCCGCGTCATCGGCGATGCAGCGCGCGATGCGCTGCATGCCCGCACTCACGGTCCCGGTTTCGGGGGTGATGCCATCCCTGCGCGCCGTCGCCTCCGCATCCGCGAGGACGGCCTTGCCGGACTCCCGCAGCACGCTTTCGAGATCGACCTGGCCTTCCGTGGCCCAGGCCTGGACCGACTCCACGACGTAGATGAGGCGCAGTTGCGCACCCTGCTCCCGGGCGAGCACGACAGCATGGCGCAGCGCGGTCAGGGAAGTGCCGCTGCCGTCCACCGGTACCAGAATCCGCTTGTACATACCGCCTCCTTGGGTTCTAAAATGTCCGCAGATGGTGCCGCCGGCACCGGGGATGCGTCAATCCTGCCGGTAGTCCAGCGGCCAGCGCCGGGACACGTAATCGAGCAGATTGCGGTCCGCCGCGGGCGAGCCATAGATCCAGAC
>DASTHR010000210.1:0-3835 GCA_035718105.1 Burkholderiales bacterium | reverse complement strand
CGCGATCCTGGTGAGCGTGAGCCTGATGGTGTCCATGGCCATCATGGTCGCTTCCTTCCGCGAATCCCTGGACCGGTGGCTAACCCGGGTGCTGCCCGCGGACCTCTACCTGAGGGCAGCACCCGCCGGCGAAACCGCCTGGTTCTCCCCCGAGGACCAGGCGCTGATCCGCGCCACGCCGGGCGTGAAGGACGCGCGCTTCCTGCGGGCTCAGAACCTCTGGCTGGATCCCTCCCGCCCGCCGGTTTCGCTGCTGGCGCGGCCGGTGGAGCCCGCGCACCCGGACCGGGTGCTGCCACTGGTCGGGCGCTGGATCGTACCCTCGGCGTCGGAGCCACCCCCGGCCTGGGTCTCGGAACTGGTGCATGACGTTTACGGCTTCAGCGTGGGCCGGGTGGTGGAGTTGCCCATCGCCGGCGCCGCGGCGCGCTTCACCGTCGCCGGGGTGTGGCGGGACTACGCGCGGCAGAACGGCGCCATCTACATTCCGCAGGATGTTTACGTTGCCCTCACCGGCGACCGTCTCGCCAACGACGCCGCGCTCTGGATCGAGCCCGGCCGCGCCCCGGGGGAGGTGGAGGGGGCCCTGCGCGCCGCACTGGGCGAGCGCCCGGGGCTGCAGCTGGTGGAAACCGGGGCGCTGCGCGCCCTCTCCCTGTCGGTGTTCGACCGGACCTTCGCGGTCACCTACCTGCTGGAGGCCATCGCCGTGCTGGTCGGGCTGCTGGGGATCAGCGTCGGCACCGCGGCGCAGGTGGCGGCGCGC
This sequence comes from Burkholderiales bacterium, assembly GCA_035718105.1. GTDB lineage: Bacteria > Pseudomonadota > Gammaproteobacteria > Burkholderiales > UBA6910 > UBA6910. Next base: position 3,069 of record DASTHR010000210.1, on the reverse strand, counting down.
CGCGGCGAGTTCGGCATGCTGCGCCACATCGGCGTCACCCGGGGACAGGTGGCCGCCACCCTGGGCATCGAGGGCGCCATGGTGAGCGCGGTGGGCGTCGCGCTGGGGCTCGCCCTGGGATGGGTGATCAGCCTGGTGCTGGTGCAGGTGGTGAACCGCCAGTCCTTCCACTGGAGCATGGACCTGCACGTGCCCTGGGCCGCCCTCGCGGTCCTGGCGCTCGCCCTGCTGGCGGCGGCGGCGGGCGCTGCCGTGGCAAGCGGCCGCGCCGCCATGGGCCCCGACGTGGTGCGGGCGGTGAGGGAGGACTGGTAGCGTGAAGATCGCGGATCGCGGATCCCGGATCGCGCTGATTGCGGCGATCGCCGGCATGGTCCTGCTCACCCCGCCGGCGGCACGCGCTGAGGCGGAGTACGCGCAGGTGCTGCCGGGGCGGGGGCTGGAGTTTCCCCGGGACCACGGCAGCCACCCGGCGTTCCGCACCGAATGGTGGTATGTCACCGGCTGGCTGGAGGACGCCCGGGGCGGGTCGCTGGGATTCCAGGTCACCTTCTTCCGCACCCGGCCCGCGATGGCGGGGGAGAATCCGAGCCGGTTCACCGCACGCCAGGTGCTGATCGCCCACGCGGCGCTGGCGGACCCGGCGGCGGGGAAGCTGGTTCACGAACAGCGGGTGGCGCGGGCGGGATTCGGGCTGGCGGAGGCGGCGGAGCACGATACCGACGTACACATCGACGACTGGCGGCTCGCCCGCGAGCCCGGGCGCTACCGGGCGCGCATCCGGGGCCGGGATCTCTCCCTCGATCTTGCCTTCGAGACCACCCAGCCGCCGCTCATCCAGGGCGACGCGGGCTTCAGCCGCAAGGGGCCGGACCCGCGCTCCGCCAGCCACTATTACAGCGTGCCGCAGTTGCGGGTGAGCGGCAGCGTCACCCGCGGCGGCCGCACCGAGCCGGTGCGGGGCAGCGCCTGGCTGGACCACGAGTGGTCATCCGACTACGTGGCGCAGGGGGCGGCGGGGTGGGACTGGATCGGCATCAACCTGGAGGACGGCGGCGCGCTGATGGCGTTCCGCATGCGCGGCAGCGGCGGCGAGACCCTCTGGGCGGGAGGCACCCGCCGTCACCCCGACGGACGCACGGAAGCGCTGGGCCGGGAGCGGGTGGCGTTCACCCCGCGCCGCAACTGGCGCTCGCCCCGCACCGGAACCGGCTATCCGGTGGAGTTCTCGGTGCGCGCGGGGGCGCTGGAATTCCTCATCGAGCCGCTGATGGACGACCAGGAACTAGACGCGCGCCGCAGCACCGGGACCATCTACTGGGAGGGGGCGGTGCGGGCGCTGCGGGATGGGCGCCCCATTGGCCGGGGCTACCTGGAGCTCACGGGCTACTGGAAACCGATGGACCTGTAGATCCGCATTCATCGGACACGCGGCGCGGCGGTGCGGACAATTCCGGACAATTCCCGGCTGGCGGTCGTTGAAACTTCAGGGATAATGCCCCGATGAAGCACGCCCTGCTCCTGTTGCTCGTCGCGGCGGCCCCCGCCCTTTCCCAGCCCCCGCCGGGGCATCCCACGCCCGAGCAGGCCGCGCCCTGGCTCGGCCTGCCGCCCGCGGGCCCGGCCGCGGAACTGTCCCAGCAGGGCGTGGTGCTGGAGGCCATCGACGCCAACCAGTACACCTACATCGAGGTGCTGCAGGGGGAGCGCTCGCGCTGGATCGCCGCGCCGCGGGTGGCGGTGGCGAAGGGAACGGTGATCCGCTTCGACGCGGGGCGGGTGATGACAAACTTCTACAGCCGGAAGCTCGGCCGCACCTTCGAGACGGTCCTGTTCGTGAACCGCGCCGTGCCCGCCGACTGATCAGGGGACCTCTGAAGCACGCCTTCGTTGGCCGCGCCTCGAATCCCATCCGGCGAAGCCGGAAGCGCGGCCGGACGGGAGTAATTCAGAGCTCGCTCAGCGCCCGGCGGGTTCGGCGGAGGTCTCGGTGCAGCGCACGATCTCCATCGAGTAGATCTGGACGATGGAGGTGTTGAGCAGGAAATCCGTGGCCTCCGCCAGCGTTGCGAAACGCCGCGCGTGGCCCGACTGGATGGAAACCAGCCGGCCCAGGTCCCCGACCGCCTTTCCGTCCGCCATTCCGGCCTCGATGCCGAGGGTGGTTCCGGCACTGCCCGCCACCCTCACTTCGTACCACTCTTTTGTCATTGTGAACGCGCCGGGGCTTCGATACCCGGCGGCGTTCAGGTAGTGTGCCACTGGCAGGCGCCGCGGTCCACCACGTGCAGATGCGTGCGCTCGTCGCGCCCGGGGACCGCGTCAAAGGCGTGCTGCACCCGCGCCTGCATCCGGCCCGGCTCCGCGGTGGCGATCACGATGCGCGCGCGGTTGAAACCGCGGGCGTCGCGCTCGGCCACGACCGCGGCGACCCAGCCGGGAACCTGCGCCGCGGCCCGCCCCGCGTCGTCGGTGTCGAACACCTCCACCAGCAGTCGCCCGCCCACCTCGATGCGGGTGAGCGGGACGCCGTCGCGCGACACCGCGCGGGTCTCGATGCGGCGGAACACTTCCTCCGGGCAGCCGCAGCCCAGCACCTCCTGGATGAAGCGCCGGATCGGGGACCCGCTCGCGCCCGCCACGGCCTCAACCCCGCGCGAAGGCGATGCGCCCGCCGGAGGCGTCCACCCGCACCGTGTCCTTGGGCGCGAAGCGCCCCTCCAGGATCTCCCGCGCCAGCGGGTTCTCCAGCTGCTCCTGGATCGCCCGCTTCAGGGGGCGGGCGCCGTACACCGGGTCGAACCCCGCCCGGGCCAGTTCGTCCAGGACCGCGTCGGTGACCTCGAGGCCGACCTCCATGCGCGCCAGCCGCTGGGAAAGCTTGCCGAGCTGGATGCGGGCAATGGAGCGGATATGCTTCTGGTCCAGGGCGTGGAACACCACCACCTCGTCGATGCGGTTGATGAACTCGGGGCGGAAGAAGCTCTTCACCTCCCCCATCACCGCCAGCTTCACCACCTGGTAGTCGTCGCCGGCCATGCCCTGGATCATCTGCGAGCCCAGGTTGGA
>DASTHR010000209.1:0-24289 GCA_035718105.1 Burkholderiales bacterium | reverse complement strand
CTGCCGCCGCGCCAACATGGCGCTCTACGCCTCCCGCTGCGGCGCCGACCCGGACAAGGACATCCCGCGACTGCTGGGGCGGCAGTTCGGGCTGGAGCGGCTGGACTGCAACCTGCTGGCCGACGACGACGGCATCACGCCTCTGGCGGTGGCGGAATCCGGCGACCGCAAGGCCTTCATCCCCTACACCAACCGCCCCATCCGCTGGCACACCGACGGCTATTACAACTCGCCGGACCGCAACATCCGCGCCATGGTCCTGCACTGCGTCACGCCGGCCGCCAGCGGCGGGGACAACGCCCTGCTGGATCACGAGATGGCCTACCTGCTGCTGCGCGACGTCAACCCGGATTTCATCCGCGCCCTGTCCGCGCCGGATGCCATGAGCATCCCGCCCCGGGTGGACGAGGACGGGGTCGCCCGTCCGGAGCAGGCCGGACCGGTGTTCTCCGTGGACCCGGCCACCGGCGCGCTGCACATGCGCTACACCCACCGCACCCAATCCATCGCATGGAAGGCGGACCCGGAAACCCTGGCCGCGGTGGATGCCCTGAAGACCCTGCTCGCCGGCGATTCGCCCTGGATCTTCCACGGCCGGCTGGAGTCCGGCATGGGCCTGCTCTGCAACAACGTCCTTCACGACCGCTCGGCCTTCACCGAGACCCCCTCCCAGCGCCGCCTCCTCTACCGCGCCCGCTACTACGACCGCATCGCCGGCACCTGATGCGTGCCGCGACTCGCGGGCGGCGGCACGCTTGAATCGACCCTGCGCGACACCATATTGGGATAGCACGCATGTGCGCGTCTTTGATTGGAGACCATATTGAGGAGGTGCCTATGCTGATCACCCGATACAACCCCCTGATTGCCGACCTGGACAAGACCGTCGAGGAGATGTTCGACGACTTCGCCCTGTGGCGCCCGGTTGCCCGCGCCCGCGCAGTCCGCGCAATGCCGGTGGAGGCCTGGGAAACCGACGGCCACTTCCGCGTCGGGGTAGAGATCCCCGGCGTCCACAAGGAGGATATCAACGTTGCCATCGAGGGCAGCCAGGTGACCATCAGTTGCGAGGTGAAGGAAGAGAAGGAGGCCGGTCCCGAGGCCAAGCTTCTGTTCAGCGAGCGCCGGGCCGGCCAGTGCTCCCGGACCCTGCAACTGGGCTGCGAACTCGACCGTGAGCGCGCGGAGGCGAAGTACGTCGACGGCATCCTGACGCTGATACTGCCGAAGGCGAGCAATGCGATGCCGAAGCGCCTGACGGTTCACTGAGGACTCGCGCCGGCGGACGGCGACGGCGCCTACGCCATGACGGCGGACGGAGCCGTCGTCGTCCGGTTCGACGAGTTCCGAACCGACACCGTGGTGCGCTTCGCCCTTGCGACCGTCACGCCGCGGCTGCTGAAGCTGCAATCGCGCAACATCGGCATCTGGAAGATGGTGGTGGATGCGCAGGCGCGGCTCTTTTGCACCGGCAGCCACTGCGCCCGACTGGGGTGGCCCATTGAGGCCGGGACCCGGGCTTTGCGGTAAAATCCCGCCCTCGCGCCCCGGTAGCTCAGTGGATAGAGCAGCCCCCTCCTAAGGGGCAGGCCGGACGTTCGATTCGTCTCCGGGGCGCCACGTTTGTCCCTCCCCCGCGCCGCCTGCTGAGGGTCGCGTGGGGTGCCGGGCCCGGAATCCGGCGCATCCCGACCGTTTCACGAGGATCCAACGGTCCCTCGGCTCCCGTCCGCGGCAAATCGCCGCGCAGACGGCGACGATTGCGAAGTCGCAATGACATCGCTCAATCTGCGGCGCCAAATACCAACCGTGAGCAGCCAAATCCGCACGTGTCAGAACCCGAACAGGCCCTTCAGCTTCTTGGCGCCTTCCACCGCGTCCTTCAGGGGATCGGCGTTTTCGGGCTCCGGCTTGGCCTGAGTGGATTCCCCTTTCGATTCTGGCGCCGCTTCCCGCTTCGAGGGCGCCTGGCCCATGCCGCCCTCCTCGCCGCCCAGCATGGCCATGCCCGTGGACTTGAGCCGCACCTTCGTGGTCCAGATCGGGTTCCACGCCGCCTTCGGGTCGGCCGGCTTCGGCGGATGCGCCAGGTTGAGCTCGTCGCCGTAGGCGATCAGGCGCAGGAACGCGCCGTCGGCGTCCTTGAAGATTCCCTTTGGAATCGTGCAGCGGGTGACGTCCGGCCCGAACACCACCTTGTCCTTGATGAACTTGTTGACCGACGCATTGGGCAGATAATCCATGAGGCCGGCGCCCGTATCCTGCAGCTCGCTGGACGACCACATGATGATTTCGCGCCGCTTCTCGTTGGTGCCCATGGCGGTCATGAAGTAGCCGATGGCGGTGGGCACGGACTTCCATTCCACGCGGACGGGATCGCCGAGACCGCCTTCGACACGGGTGAACTGCACGGGGTCCATGAAGTCGCGCCGCGGGTCGAGCCGGAACCGGATCTCCGGCGTGTAGTTGCCCTTGACCAGGTGATCGCCCTGGAGCGAGCCGCCCGCGGGGATCTCCTTGCGGTCATCGCGGTTCGGCCACTCGCCGTAGGTCCAGCCCTTGCGCGGCCGGGGCGGATATTGCGCCGGGCCGCCGCGGGACACGAACGCCTGGGACTGCTCGGCGGTGAACAGCTTGGCAGTGTCGAACACCCGGGGCTGGCCGGAACGCACGCTCTCGCCGCAGCCCCAGTAGAGCAGGAAGCGCCAGTCCTCTCGGCCGGGCTCTCCCTCGGGCCCGCCCGGCTCGCGGCTCGGCGCCGGCGGCGTGATCAGGGGCAGGCTGCGGCCCATCTTCAGCCCCGCCGGAATCTCGTGCTCGGCCGCCGGCGATGGCGGAGCGTCCGGACCCACGAGGTCGAGCAGCAGGCTGCGCCTCGGGCCGCCGCCCATGCCACCCATTCCCATGCCGCCCAGCAGGCCGCCGACGCCCGCTCCGGCACCCTCCATGCCGGGCACGTTCATGGAATCGGTGGCGATACTCATCCAGTACTGGGCGGCGGGCCTGGGCTGCTGCGCCAGGACCGGCAGCGCGAGGAGCACTCCGCCCGTGACGACCGCGAAGGATGCAAGATTACGCATGGAGCCTCCCTTGTTCTTGATTGATCGCGGCGGCACGCCACCGCGGGCCAATTTAGCACATCCGGCGGGGACTCATTTCTGCGCCGACCGGCGCAGCTTTTCCAGGGCCTTGCCCCAGTCGTCGGCCCACCACATGCCCGGGTCCCAGTACTGGCCGGTTTCGGGATCGTGCAGGCACACGGCAACCCCGGCGTCCCGGGAATCGCCCGCGAACACCGGCTCCACCCACTGGGCGCGGTTGGGAACGCGCTCCAGGGCCGGCGCGGTGATGCGCCAGGCCACCACGGTGAGCCGCGTGATCTCCTCCCGGCCATCGTCGTAGCGCGCCAGGGACACGCCGTAGATGCGGGTGGTGTTCTCGACAAAATGCGTGATGGTAAGCTCATTGCAGGGGTGCTTCTCGCCGCTGCGGGTCTTCACCGTCCACTGGAAACGCGCCGAAGGCCCCAGGCTCCGGCGTATCTCCCGCACCTCTGCCTCCGGTATGTAAAGACCCGAATCCAGCTCGATGAGCATGAAAGCCTCCCCCTGTGCGATTGTCCACAAATTGCCGCCGGGTCGAACTCCCCGGTCCCCCGTGCCTCCTGTCTAGCATGCGACGCCTCGAAAGCGCAACCGCGAGCGCCGGCGTAAACTGGCGCCCCATGCGCATGCTGGCCTTTCTCGAGTACGGCGCGGTGCTCGTCGGCGTGATCGCCATGATCGCGGCGAAATTCTTCCACGCGCCCCAGGCATTTCACGTCGGGGTGTTTCTCGTCGGCGCGGGCATTGCCCTGGCGGGGGCGGAGTCGGTGTTCACGCGGGAGCCCGGCTTCCGTTTCCGCAGCGACGGCGGCACGGGTTACCAGGGGGCGCAGGCGGTGGTCTGGGGGCTGATGCTCCTGTTCACGGGCGCCGCCGTGATCGCCTGGAGCTACCTGCTGAGCCGGGGACTCGCATCCGGGGTGCTGGCACATCTGTCGCACCGGCCCGGCCCCGTCCTGGCGGGGGGCGGCCTGCTTGCCCTTGGCGCGGGTTCGATCCTGATGCTCCATCCCGAGACCGACCGCGGCATGCTGCGGACACTGCTGCTCACCCTGCCCCGCTCCCTGCTCGGGGCGACTCTGGCGCTGGCCGGAGTCGCCGCGGTGGGCGCCGGGCTCTGGGAGTGGCTCGATCCCCAGGGCTTCGGCCGGGCGGCGCGCGCCCTCGGGCTTCCGCCGCGGCTGCTGCCATGAGCATCGCCGCGGACCTGCTGGACGCGGCCCGGCGCATCCACGAAACCGTGGGCGCGCCGGCGATCGCCGGGGTGCACATCCCCCGCTGGCAGGCGCACCCCGGAAGGGACGCGGAGTTCTGCGCGGTGCGCCTCGCTGACGGCGCCGTCGGCACGGCTTACGTCCTGCTGGATGACACCCTGGAGCGCATCCAGGCGCGCCGCGGCCGCCAGACGGCATCCACCCTGGCCCTGGCCGGCGGTTTTCAGGGAAGCGACCCGGTGGACCGGGCGCTGGGCCTCGCGACCATCAATGCCCTGTGCCAGTCGCTGTTCCGCCGCGCCGGTTTCACCCCCGACCTGGCGACAAACTCCCTGGGTTCGATGGAATTCAGGCCCGGCGACCATCTCGGAATGATTGGATTCTTCAGGCCGCTGGTGGAGCGGGTGCGGACCCAGGGCATTCCCCTGCTGGTGGTGGAGTTGCGGGCCGACCTGGTCCAGGAGCAGCCGGGCTTCAGCGTGACCCTGGACGCCGCACGGCTCGCCCGCTGCAACAAGATCGTCTCCACCAGCACGGTCCTGCTCAACGACTCCCTGGACCGGATCCTGGAGCAGGCGAGGCACGCGGAGGAGTTCGTGATCATCGGTCCCAGCGCCGGCTGCGTTCCGGACCCGCTTTTTGCCCGCGGCGTCACGGCCGTGGGCGGCTCCATGGTTGCTGACGCCGAGACCTTCATGCGCCGGGCCGCCGCTTCGGAGCCCTGGGGCGACGCCGCGCGCAAGTACCATATCGCCCGCGGACCCGCATACCCGGGCCTGGCGCGGCTCCTGCAGCGCGCCGCGGCTGACTGAGGGCGGCGGCTCAGCTGCCGACGCGGTTGCGCCCGGCTTCCTTGGCGCGGTAGAGCGACGCGTCCGCGCCGCGAAACAGTTCCTCAAGGGTGCAGTCGTGGGGACCGCTGCCCACCCCGCAGGAAACGGTGGCCAGAATGGGTCCGGTTCCGAGATCGATGTGGACTTCCTTCTCCACCGCGGAACGCAGCCGCTCCGCCACCCGCCGCGCCGCGGTCTCGTTGGTCCCCGGCAGCAGCAGGCAGAACTCGTCGCCGGCATAGCGGGCAAGCAGGTCCATGGGCCGGAGGTTCCGCAGCAGCACCGAGGCCACCCGGCAGATCACCGCGTCGCCCGCCAGATGGCCGCCGCGATCGTTGGCGAGCTTGAGATTGTCCAGATCGGCGAGGATCAGGCTCACCGGCTTCTTGTCCCGGGCGCAGCGGTCAATCTCGCGCCGGAATGCCTGGTTCATCCAGCGCCGGTTGCGCAGGCCGGTGAGCCCGTCGGTGCTCGCCGCCTGCTCCAGCTCACGCTGCTGCTCGATGCTTGCCACCAGTGCGCCGTTGTCATGGCGCATGCGCAGCGACAGCTCCAGCAGCATGTTCCTCGCCATCTGGTGCGAGGTGCTCACGAACGACCAGAGCACCAGCTCGGGAATGACCAGCACCCGCGTCGGTTCGGTCGCCACCACGGTGGCGGAGATCGGGCGTCCGTCGATGACCGACATCTCCCCCGCGGATTCGCCGGGATTGATGATCGTGTAAGGGTCGGCGCTCTTGCCGCCCAAGTGGACGCTAACGGCCCCCTCCAGCACCACGAACACGCTCTCGCTGGCCCGCTTGCCTTCGGCCAGAAGCACCTCCCCCTTGCGGAGGGTCCGCACCGAGCAGTCCTCCAGCAGGTGGTCCACCAGATCCAGTTCAACGAGATGGAACAGTTTCGACCCGGCAAGGACTTCGACGTCCTTTTCCGTCAGCTCCCTCATCACGATTTCCTAATATTGTTAGGCCGGCCAAAATGATGTTAACACGGAGTGTGCGCAATCCGTCGCCACGGAGCCTCCTAAAAACTTGTTGATTCATCGGGTCAGGCTTAGGTTGGAGCGCGCAGGAATCCCGCCGCCAGATGCCCATGAACCACCGTCCGGACGAAACCGAAACTGCCGCGCCCGCCTGCGGAGCCGCGCCGCGCCCGGCGCTTCCGGAGGTGCAAACGGTGCAACTTCATCCGCAGCCGCCTTGCCGCGCTCTGGACGCGGCATTGCGCCTGGCCCAGGCGGAGGCGAAGGGGCGCATGGAGTTCCCCATGCTCCTCTCCTGGTATGACCGCGACCGCGACTTCGAGTCGCCCCAGCACGCGAGCGAATGCCACGCCGCGGGCGCGGTCCCGGGGTACGTGGACTATGCGCTGCACCGCGGCGCCAGCCTCAAGGTGGACGTCGAGGACGGCCGCTTCGTGTTCTACTACCTGAACGCCGGCCTGTAAGCACCCGAGTCCATGCCCGGGAAAGCATGGCGCCGGTGCTGCGGGCCCTGGCCTTCGACCCCCGCAAGCACCGCGACCAACGCCGCACGGACCCGAACGCCTCGCCCCACATCAACAATCCCATTGCGCTCGCCATTGACCTCAGGAATCAAGCGGGAGTGCGCGAGCCGAGGGTATTCTGCGCGCGCTGCTGCACGACATGGTGGAGGACAGGGAAACCACGCCGGAGGAACCCGATGCGCAATTCGGCCGCGCCATTCGCGGCATTGTCCTGGCGGTCACGGACGACAAGAACCTGCCCCAGGCCGAGCGCAGGCGGCAGCAGATCGCGCACCCAGGGGAACCGCGCCGAAGGGCGACGCCGGTGAAGCGCGCGGACAAGGTCCGCAACCCGCGGGAAATCGTGGAAAGACCGCCGGCGGTGACAAAAAGCCCCTCGCGAGGAGGGGCTGAGTGGAGGACGTAGTGCTTTCCCAGTGTGTTGTTGTTATACGATCGCCGACCTGGCAGTCATTCCGCCGCACCCTGCGCCGAGCCGTTCGGCTGCGCGGGTCGGGCTGTTGGCACTCTTCTTCATCGGTATGCGGCGGATTCTCAGGGCTCCATTCGCCCCCCGGGGACAGCGGACCGGCGGACACGCCGGCCACCCCCGGCCCCTACCGCAGGCCCGGCCGCTGAGCCAGATCGCCGGAATTCATCGGGACTTCCACCCGCTGCCGTTCCGGAAACGTGATCTCCGCCAGCGCGAAGGCGATGGCGAAGGAAAGCAGGATCACCGCCGCCGCCATACCGACAACTTTCGCCGCTTCCCAGTAATCCCGCTGTCTCGCCGGCCTCATGGTTCTGTCCTCCGTGGCGCGCCTCAAGCTGCCCGGGATCAAGTATCCGGCGTTGCCGGGATGCCGGAAATCACACCATTGGCATAGGCGAAACGGTCGCCTGCGGCGCCACGCCCACGCCACCTGCCGGATCCGGCGCGGATTTCGGCAAGATCCGGCATCCCTGCGCAACGGCAGGCCGCTACCACGGACGGGCTATGACTCCCCCGGCACCGCGAGCCGCACCGAGCAAAGCAGGGACCGCAGTTTCGCGGGGCGCACCGGCTTCTGCAGGAAATGGCATGCGGCCTCCCGCGCCAGTCCGGGCAGGTCCGGGTCAGGGTCGCCGCTCACCAGCACCGCGGGAATGTCGGCCCCTACCCGGGCGCGCATTCCGGTGATGAGATCGAGGCCATTTTCCTTAGTACCCAGGCGGTAGTCGCAAATGACCAGATCGGGCACCGGACCGCCCTCGTCCAAGGCGCCCATCGCCTCGTCGCCGGTAGCAAACCCGACCACGCTGCAACCCCAGCCGCGGAGCAGTTCGCGCATGCTCTCCAGCACCAGCGCGTCGTCCTCGATGACGTATACCAGGCCCGACGGCGCGGGGCCGGCAGGGGCCGCCTCCGCTGTGCGCGCCTCCACCCCGGCCACCTCCGGAGCAAGCGGAATCTCGAGGGCGAACACCGATCCCCGACCCAGGCGGGAGAAGAGGTGAACCCGGTGCCCGAGCAGCTTGGCGAGCCCATCCACGATGGCAAGCCCCAGCCCCAGCCCTTTCTCCCGGCCGCGCCCTGTGCCGCCCACCTGGTAGAACTCCCGGAACACGTCCCCCTGAGCGGCCTGGGGGATCCCCACGCCCGTGTCCCATACTTCGACGCGCAACGCCCCGCCGCGGCGCCGGCACCCGATCAGAACGCCCCCGTGATCCGTATAACGCACCGCATTGCTCACCAGGTTGCGCAGGATGCGCTCGAGCAGCATCGGGTCGCTGACGATCCGGGACCTGTTGCCCCGAACCCGGAAGCGCAGCCCCTGCTCCCGGGCCATGCCTGCGAACTCGCCTTCCACCCGCTCCAGCACCCGCTGGACGGGAAAAGCGGAGACATTGGGCACCATCGCCCCGGCATCGAGCCGGGAGATGTCCAGCAACCCGTCGAGCAGGTCGTTGATGGCTCCCACGGAGTCCTCGATCCTGCCGACCAGCGCGCCGAGAGCGGCCGTGCCATCCGCCGCCGCCGTCTCCCCGGCGAGATCGCGCAGCCGCGCCACAAACAGGCCCAGTGCATGAAGCGGCTGTCGCAGGTCGTGGCTCGCGGCGGCCAGGAAGCGTGACTTGGCCGCATTGGCGCGTTCCGCCTCCTCCTTCTTGTCCGCGAGTTCCCGCGTCGCCTGGGCAATGCGCGCCTCGAGGTTCTCGCGCAGCGCCTGCAGGTTGTCGGCCATGGCGTTGATGCCTTCCTCCAGCACCCGCAGTTCTCCCGCGGACCGGGCCTCCACCCGCACCGCCAGATCCCCCTGCCCGATGCGCTCCACGGCCCGGGTCAGCGTCTGGACCGGCCGGGTGACGTCGCGCCCCAGCCGCAGCGCCAGCGCCGCGCCGATGCCCAGCCCGACCAGCGTGATCAGGAAGGCGTCAGCCAGCAGGCGGCCCTTTTTCTTGATCAGGCCGGTGCGGGAAACCTTCACATGCACCGAGCCGAGTGCCGGCGGTGGCGCGATCCCCGGCGTCTCAAGCTCCGCCGACTGGTCGATGTAGGCTTCGAGGGTAATCTGCGCGCGGCGGATGGGGGCGCTGAAGACCAGCGCCACGCCCCGATCGGCCTGAGTCATGGATCCGCCTTCCGGCGGCGCAGCACCGGCGGGCGGTTCCATGTGCTCGCCGCTGTGCACGAGCACCACACCGTCACGATCCGCGATCACCACGGCGCGCACGTCGCTCTCCTGCAGCGCTGCTTCCGCCACCCGCTGCAGCACCTCGCGATTGCCGGAGAACACCCCGTACTCGCTCGCCGGCGCAAGTTGTCGCGCGATCGCCAGCCCACGTTCCTGAAGCGCCACCTCCAGGTCGTCGAACCGCGTGCTGGTGAAATACAGGGACAGGATCACGGCCACGATGGACACCGGGACCACGCCCAGGAGCAGCACCCGGCGGACGATTCCGACTCTCATGGCCGCGCCTCCGGACGTTTCAGCCACTGCTCGAGCGCTTCCTCGGGCTCCAGCCGGAGACCGAGCGAGCGCGCCACGTGCCCGTTCGCGTGCACCGAGAAATAACGCGGATACTGGGGGGGCGGCAGGGCTTCGCCCTTTTCCATGCGCAGCAGGATCTCCGTCACCTGCGAGGCGAGTTGCCCCGGGCTGCTGGACACGGCAAGCAACGCGCCGGCCTTCACGTAGGAAGGCGAAAAGCCCACCATGGGCGTCCGGTGGCGATAGGACGTAAGCAGCACGCTCTGGACCGTTTCGCTGCTGAACACCAGCGGATCGGGCACGGCCAGCAGGACGTCGCTCTCCTGGAGCACCCGCTGCAGGGCCGGCATCAGCTCCGGTCCGGAGCGGATGCGCTCCAGCGCGAGCCGGAAACCGTAATCCGCCGCCAGGTCCGCCAGCATTGGGCCCTGCTGCTCGGAATCCGGTCCCAGCACGACCCCGATGCGCTGGCGGCCCGGAAGCGCCCGGCGCACCAGGTCCAGTTGCCGCCGCAGCGGCTGATCCATGAATACCGCGGTGATGCGCCGGCCCGCGGCCGGCCCCGGGTGTTCGCGCACCAGGCGCTCGAACGCACCATGAGGAATCAGTGTCGCGATGACGGGCAGGCCGTGTTCCGTGGCAAGCGCGGCCCGAGCCGCCCGGCTTCCCACGGCGACGATCAGGTCCGCGCCCCTGGCCTGCAAGGCACCGTCCCGGCCGGCGGGAACGGGCACGCGGATGACAGACAGGCCGCTCGACGCCGCCGCCAGCCCGGACTCGATGGCCACCGCCATCTCGGCATAGGCTCCGCCCTCCTCGCCGGTGACGATGCCAACGACCCGCGGAGGACCCGCGGCGCCCGCTGGCGCCAGGGCGCCCGCCGCCAGCGCGAGCGCGAGCGCCGCCGCGAACACCGCCGTCAGACGCGCCAGCATGATCCGACCGCCCGCCCGGGATCAGAAGTTCAGCTTAAGGGTGAAGTACGCCCGGCGATCAAACGTGTTTTCCTCGGCAAAGTCCGTGTAGGCGGGCGTGAGGTTCTGGTAGACCACCGCTGCCTCCCCGCTCCCCCAGGACCCCTTGAACTTGTGTGCGAGCCGCAGATCGAGGCGGTTGTACGACGGCACCCGGTCCGAGCCCAGCCAGTCCATCTCGTCGTAGTAGGAGTAAAGGGCGCTGAACTGGACGCGCCCGGGCAGCCGCTGTATGGCAAGCAGGCTCATGCTGTTCCGGGGCGCGGAACGGGCATAGGTCGGGCGGTTCGGATTCTTGACGAAGAAATCGTCGTTGATGTCGCTGGCGTCTAGATCCATGTTCGCCGCGCTCAGCACCAGGCGCGTGGTGCTGAAGGGGCTCCAGTTCACCTGCAGCTCGGCCCCCGTGATATTGGCCCAGTGGTTGTTGGTGAAATTGAACGCGTCGTTGAAGAAGGAGAAGGGAAACACCTGCTCGAATCCCGGCGGCAGCTTCTCCTGGTGCTCGCCGATAAGGTCCTGGATGCTTTCCCGAAACACCCGGGCGTCCACCGACATCCGCAGGCTGCTGAACTCCCCCAGGTAAGCGATCTCGCGCGCCAGGATGGACTCCGGCTTGAGGCCTCCCCTGGCCAGGATGTCCTGATCAATGAGGATGCCGTTGAGGGAGACCTTGACGTCCGCCTTTTCCTCGAACAGGTTGGGCGTGCGGTAGCCCCGGGTGACGCCTGCCCGGACGGTGTGGCCGGGGGCGATGGTGTAGTTCAGTGCCAGCCGCGGCGAGAGCATGGAGCCGCCGAGCTGGTTGTCCTCGTACATCAGTCCGGCGTTCACCAGCCAGGCCGGAGCCGGCCGCCACTCGGCATTGCCGAAGACGCGCCAGAAGCTGTTTTTCTGCGTGGCTTCGGTGCCGAGCAGGCCCGGTGACTCCACTCGCTCCCACCGGGCCTCGGAACCCCACGCGAAGCGCAGGCTCTCCGCCGGCGCGAAGGTGTGCTGGAACTCGATGTTGTCCCGCGTGGAAGTCTTGTCCCTGTTGATCGGCTCGACCAGGGGCGGGAACGGAGGCGGTGCGGTGACGCTGAAGTTGTCGCGCACCTTGTCGAAGTTCCGGTAATACTGGACAAACAACTCGGCATCGCCGTCCAGCACGCGCCGCCAGTAGAGCTGGACGAAATTGCTCTCCACCTCCGAGTCGCGGATGGGATCGAGGATGTTGTCCGGCTCGCCGATGCCCTGGTTTCCGTCGCTCAGACCCGCCTCAACCCCAAGAGTGTTTTTCGGGTCCAGCCGGTACTCGGCGCGCGCATTGGCGAAGGTGAGTTTCTGGCTGTCGTTGACCTCGTCGAAACCGTGGTCGCGGCGGCTTGCAAGGCTGATGCGATAGTCGAGGCCATCGCGGGTGCCGGCATAGCGGATGAAGCGGTCGGCGATCCCCTCTTCGCCTTGGGACACCGACACCTGCAGCCCCAGGTCCTGGGTCGGATAGCGGGTGTAGATATTCACGACGCCCAGGAAGGCATTGGCGCCATAGGACACGGAGTTGGGTCCCCGGGTGACCTCGATGCGATCGATGTCCTCCAGGGCCAGGGGCAGCGCGGACCAGTCCACGCCGCCGATATTGGCCAGCGAGTAGATGGAGCGGCCATCCACCAGCACCTGGATGCGGCGCGGGAAATTGTCGGTGAGGCCGTGGTAACCCACCACGCCGTCGTGACCCACCACGTGACCCACCACGAATCCCGGCACCATGCGGAACAGTTCCGGGATCTCCCGCGCCCCGGAGGCCTCGATCATCTCCCGATCTATCACCGTGATCGCGGCGGGCGCCTGATCCAGGGGTTGGCGCAAGCGCGATGCCGAGAGCACCACCGGAACCTCCCGCAGGAACTCCTGCTCCGACAGTCCCTCCGCAGGCGGCGCGTCGGCCGCAAACGCCGGCCCCGCCGCGAGCATGGCAGCGGCCAGCAGCGAATTTCTCCCGTTACGTCCTGCAGTCATTCCCCCTCCCCGACCCGGCACGCTCTGTCACTTGGCGATGCGATTTTTTGACACGATATTCAGTATTTATGATGATACGGCTGGATGGGATCACAACGAAACGCATTAATACAAAAGGCTTATTCCAAAAGACATAAGCCGCGAGGCAAGGCCGGCAAAATTGAAAATCGCAGTGGTTGATGATCATGCCTTGATCCGCGAGGGGCTGCGCCAGGTCTTGACCCAACTCGGAAGCGACGTCAGGTTGCACGAGGCGACGTCCGCCCAGGAGGCCCTGGCGATGGCCGACGGCATACCCGACCTGGACCTGGTCCTCCTCGACCTGCATATTCCGGGGGCCGAAAACTTTTCGGCCCTGGACGCCCTCCGGGAGCGTCACCCCACCTTGCCCGTCGTCATCGTCTCGGTCCTTGACGACCCGCAGACGGTCCGTAACTGCCTGAGCCGGGGCGCCATGGGCTACATACCGAAGAGTTCGTTGCCCGCCGTGATGCTGAGCGCGGTGCGGCTGGTGCTGTCCGGGGGAATCTACCTGCCCCCCGAACTCCTGCGCGGTGATGCGGACCCGGGACCGGCGCCCGCTGTTACGGCCGGTTCGGGGCAAAGCTTCACGGCGGCAGACCTTGGGCTGACGGGCCGGCAGGCCGACGTAATGCGACTGCTGGTTCAGGGGCGGTCCAACAAGGCGATCTGCCGCGAACTCGGCCTCGCCGAAGGCACCGTGAAGATCCATGTAACCGCGATCCTCCGGGCGCTTCACGTCGGCAGCCGGGCCGAAGCCATCGTCGCCCTGAATCGCCTCGGCCTGAAGCCTGGGCCCGGCCCCGAGGGCGGCAACGCCTAGCAGGCTGTTGAAAAACCCCTCGGGCCCACGGCACCACTCGAGGCGCAGGCGCATATTCGCCGACCCCGGGCCACGCAGCGCTCATTCGACTGTCAGACAGGGACACGCGGTCCCAGGGCACCGCACGCCGCAGGCCAGGTTGCCCACGTCCGCGGGCGAACTATACTTTGCCCATGCGGCATTTCTTGAAAACACTGCTGCTGTGTCTGGGTCTTGCCGGCATGCCACTGCAGGCGTTCTCCGCCGTCACCATGGCTTGGTGCGGGCACGACGGCGGGCATACCCCCACTCAGCTGGCGCCGGATTCCCGCGCGGATTTTGCGGACTCCCGCACCGGTGACCCGACGCTGTCTGCCGGCGAAACCTGCAAGGATTGCAACCAATGCCACCTTTGCAGCGCCCATGCCCTCCCCGGTGTTCGCAGCGTGACACCGTCCCTCGTGGCAGCCGTTCAGGTCGCTCGCCCGGTACACCAGTCTGACGGGTTTGTGCCGGACCTGCCGAAGCGGCCGCCATTAGCCTAGCCCTATGACGCCGGATCTGCCTCCGGCGGGTGGCTGGCGCTCCTGACCATCGCGCCAATATCCGGTCGCTCGTGGCCGGTCCAGCCGCCTAGCCGGTTCCCCGGAACCATCGCGCCACTTGGTGTCGGCGCAGGCAGGATTTGCCCCTAATGGCGGAGTCCCGAGCAGCAAGTGTTCCCGATCGCGTCCCCGGATCGAACCCGGAGCTGCGGTTTGCGTATCGCAGGCGCCCGCTCCGAGAAATTGCTCGGGTAACGCGTCTGGAACGATTCTTTAACTTTCCCTGAACAGTGCTTGAAGGCGGCGCTCGATACTGGAATCGCGTAACGGGCCGCAAATGCGTCCCGGACGGCAGAGATTTCCGACCACTGTTCAAGGAGATGATCATGACCAACCGCAATATCGGAACCGCAGTGGCCACGGCCGCGGCCGCCGCCCTGCTTCTTGGCTTCGCGCCGCTCGCGCGGTCCCACGATGCGCTGTGGCACCAGCTCGAGTTGACGGACGGCTACACGCCCTCCACTCCCCATGCTGCGGCACCCAGGACCGCAACGGGAGTGCGCGGGGACCAGAGAGCACCCGGAACGTATTGGGACCACGAACGAGAGATCACGGACGGCGCCAGCCCCAACCCGGACCACGAAATGATGAAGCAGGAGGCTGCCGCCAAAGGCAGGTACGTGGAGAAACCCTCCCCCACCCCGGCGGCCGCACCCGCCCCCAAGGTGTGCGACCCCTTCCTGAAGCAGATTCACCAGTCGGATGGTTACAGCTACACATGCTGACGCACCGCCGGCTCCCGCAGACTTGATCGGCCGGAGCCGGCCCTTTGAAGCGGGTGCGGACAGTCCCGGCGAGGCGATGCATGCATTGCGTTTACGAGACAATTCCACACGGCCACCAGTGCAGCTGCCGGTTCCTGTCCGCGGCGGCCCGTGCCCGGCCCGAGGACATCCCCTTCGCGCACTGCCTGAAAGTCCTAATGCGGCGATGGCGCCTGCACTGTGATCATGGCGAGACTTTCACTCCCCCGCGGGAAACCGGCGTTGAACGCTGGGCCAGCGTGGTGGAAGGACGACCCGATGCCCTCAGGGACATCCTGATCCATGAGTATTGAGGCGAGAAATGAACGGCGCGCGAACCGGTCCGGTAACCGGATACGCCAGCGAGGATACCGTCTCTAGAAACCCGGCGGGCGACATTCCCATGACGCGGAAGGTTCTGGTGGTGGAGGACGAGCACGAAATCGCAGACCTGGTCAGGCTGCACCTGGAGGACCTGGGGTGCGAGGTCCGGGTCGCGGCGGACGGGCCGGGCGCACTGGAGAAAGCGCGCAGCGGGGGGTTCGACCTGATCGTTCTGGACCTTGCCCTGCCGGGGCTGGACGGCCTCGAGATCTGCCGCACGCTGCGCAGCGAGAGGATTCACTCCCCCATCCTGATGCTCACTGCGCGCTCCGGCGAGATCGACCGGGTGCTGGGGCTGGAGATCGGCGCCGACGATTACCTCACCAAGCCCTTCAGCATGGCGGAATTGCGCGCAAGGGTGAAGGCGCTCTTCCGGCGAGCCGAATCCTTTGCCAGCGCGCCCGGCGGGGCGGGGCCGGGAACCCTGAGCGTCGCCGGCATGGTGATCGACCCCAGCCGGCGCGAGGTAACCCTCGCCGGTCGCCCCGTCGAACTCACCGCGCGGGAATTCGACCTGTTGCTGCACTTCGCCCGCAGCCCGGGGCGGGTGTTCTCCCGTGCCCAACTGCTGGATGCCGTGTGGGGCTACACCCACAGTGGATACGAGCATACGGTGAGTTCCCACATCAACAACCTGCGCGCCAAGATCGAGGACGATCCCGCCGAACCGCGGCGGATCCTCACCGTCTGGGGCGTGGGCTACAAGCTCGCGGACAGCGGCGAATGCTCAACACCCTCTACAGAAAGCTGACCGTGCTGCTGGTCGCCTTTACCGGCGTCGTCACCCTGATGTTCACGGTGGTGATGAATATCTCCCACGAGAAATACCACCGGGAACTGGTGCAGAAGCTGAACGCCTCCCTGGCGCGGCAGCTCGTGGTTGAGGGCCGCCTCGACACCCTGCCCGCAAGCTCCGATGGGCCGGGCGACATCGCATCCCGGCTGCGCGAGCTGACGCGGGTGAATCCCAGCGTGGATCTGTATCTACTGGATGGCACAGGGCGCGTGGTGGCGTCCTCGGTTCCGCCGGAGCGGATCATCCGCCCCCAGTTGCGCCTGGAGCCGATCGAGCGCCTGCTCAACGGCAGCCGGGAATTTCCTCTGCGCGGCGACGATCCCACCGCCCATGGCCGGGGAGCGGTCTTCTCCGCGGCCAGGGTTTCCGGGGGCGGTGCCTCGTATCTCTACGCGGTGCTTCACGGCTCCGATCACGCCAGCGACGCGGGCCATCGGGCAGTGGCCGAAGACCTCCGGCAGAGCTACGCCCTGCGGGAGGCCGCCATGCTGACGGCGGCCGGGGTCCTGCTCTCCCTCCTCGCGGGGCTCGCCGTCATCGCGGTCATCACCCGGCCACTGCGCCGCCTGTCGGAGGCCATGGAGCGCTTCCAGGCGTCGAATTTCGCCGAGTCCCCGATGCCGGCAATCCCAGAGCGTGCCGACGACGAGGTGGCGCACATCGGCAAGACCTTCGAACGGATGGCGGCGCGAATCCGCTCCCAAATGGAAGACCTGCGCAGCGCCGATGCCGAATTGCGGGACATGTTTGCATCCATCTCCCACGACCTGCGCACGCCGCTGGCGTCCGTGCAGGGCTATCTGGAAACGCTGTTGCTCAAGTACGACTGCCTGCCCGACGCGGATCGCAGGCGCTACGCGGAGGTTGCGGTCCAGCAGGCGGAGCGCCTGGGCGCGCTGGTCAACGCCCTGTTCGACCTGGCCAAGCTGGAGTCGCGGCAGGCCAGGCTCAACCCGGAACGCTTCAGCGTGGCTGACCTGGCCCAAGACGTGGTCCAGAAATTCGACCCGTCGGCGTCCCGCAAGGGCGTCGCGCTGCGGGTGGAAATGCCCCGCAAGCTCCCGCTGCTGGCGGCAGATCTGACCTTGCTGGAACGGGTCCTAGACAACCTCATCGAGAACGCGCTGCGCCACACCCCGTCCGGCGGCCGGATCGTGATCGCCGCGGAACCGGGCGACGGGCAGATCGAGCTGACGGTGGAGGACACCGGCAGCGGCATCGCCCCCGAAGACCTGCCGCATATCTTCGAGCGCTTCTTTCGAGGCCGGAATGGCAGCTCCCACCGGCACGCGGGAGCCGGACTGGGGCTCGCCTTCGTCAAGCGCGTGATCGAGCTCCACCGGGGCACCGTCAGCGTGGCAAGCACTCCCGGCGCCGGAGCGCGCTTTTCCATCCGGCTGCCGGTCTCGATCCCAGCCACGCCGCCACAGGAGCGAGGGTGACGAGAAATGTTCAGAAACTCGATATGGAGATCCGCAACCCCCGGTGGGACCGCCAGAGGCGACCCCGTCGGACGATCATGCGCCACAAAGGCGCGGAAACATCATCCATTAGCTGACGAAAAGGAGAGAACCATGACGTACGCAAGAACTGCAGTGCTCGCGGCCATTGTCGCCGCACTGTCGGGCGTCGTGGCGGCCACCGCCGCCGACGACAAGGCAACGCCCCCGAAGGCAGGCACGTCGGCCGAAAAGACCCTGCCCGACAAGTCCACGGCCGCCGACCCGGGGACGGAGGGCGACAAGCAGTCGGCGCCGAAAAAGGGCGCCGGGACGAAGAAGCCGAAGCCCCACGACCACGCTTCCTTCCACAAGAGCGGGGTGGAGACCGGACCAGCCGCCAAGCCGCCGGAAACCTCGGAAGCTCCCAACGCCCCGGCCCATGAGCACCAGAAGTTCCACAAGTAAGAGGTCCCCGGAGGGGCGGGTTCCCGGCGTCACCGGCAACCCGCCGCCCGAGGTTCCGGCCGGACGCGAGTCGGGGATGTACACCTGCCCCATGCATCGCGAGGTGCGGCAGCCGGGCCCGGGTAGCTGCCCGAAATGCGGCATGGCGCTCGAGCCCGAATCGCCTGCGCCCGCCGTTCGCACGGAGTACGTCTGCCCCATGCACCCGGAAATCGTCCGCGACTCGCCCGGGAACTGCCCCATCTGCGGCATGGCGCTGGAGCCAAGGACCGTCACCGCCGAGGAAGCGGAAAGCGCCGAACTCACAGAAATGACGCGGCGGTTCCGGGTGAGCGCCGCGCTGGCGCTGCCGGTATTCGTCATGGCAACCGTGTCGGATCTGGCGCCCGACGTCACCGCCCGTCTCCTGTCCCCCCGGGGGCTGCAATGGGTCGCGTTTGTGCTGGCCACACCCGTAGTGCTTTGGGGCGGGTGGCCGATCTTCCTGCGCGGCTGGCAGTCCCTGGTCAACCGCAGCCTCAACATGTTCAGCCTCATCGCCCTGGGCGTGGGGGTCGCCTGGGCCTACAGCGCCGTGGGGCTGCTGCTGCCCGGCGCCTTCCCGGCCAGCCTGCGCAGCCCGGAGGGCCTGGTGCCCCTCTACTTCGAGGCCGCGGCGGTGATCACCGCCCTGGTGCTGCTGGGACAGGTGCTGGAACTGAAGGCCCGCAGCCGCACCAGCGCGGCCATCAGGATGCTCCTGGGCCTCGCCCCGAAGACTGCTCGCATCGTCCGTGACGATGGCCGCGAAGAAGACATCCCCCTGGGTGAAGTGCAGCGCGGCGACATGCTGCGGGTGCGACCCGGCGAAAAGGTGCCGGTGGACGGGGTGGTCATCCGGGGAGCCAGTTCCGTGGACGAATCCATGGTGACCGGTGAGCCGATCCCGGTGGAGAAGCACCAGGGAGAGCGACTGATCGGCGCCACCGTGAACGGCACCGGCAGCCTGCTGATGCGGGCCGAGCGGGTCGGCGCCGACACGCTTCTGGCGCAGATCGTGCGCATGGTGAGCGAAGCGCAGCGCTCCCGGGCGCCGATCCAGCGCCTGGTGGACGTGGTGTCCGGATATTTCGTTCCCACCGTGGTCGCGATCGCGGCGGTCGCGTTCGTCGTGTGGGGTGTCTGGGGGCCGGAGCCACGCCTCGCCCACGCCGTCATCAATGCAGTGTCGGTGCTGATCATCGCCTGCCCCTGCGCTCTGGGGCTCGCGACGCCGATGTCCATCATGGTGGGAACCGGGCGCGGCGCAACGGCCGGAGTCCTGGTCAGGAACGCCGAGGCCCTGGAGGTCATGGAAAGGGTGGACACTGTGGTGGTGGACAAGACCGGCACCCTGACCCTGGGCAAACCAAGGCTGGTCACGGCGCAGGCGGCGCCCGGCTTCCGCGAGGACGAAATCCTGCAGTTCGGCGCGAGCCTGGAACGGGCGAGCGAGCATCCCCTGGCCGCCGCGATCGTGGCCGGGGCGGAGGAGCGGCAACGCCCCCTGCTCCCGGTATCGGAGTTCGAGTCGTTCACCGGCAAGGGAGTCGCCGGCATGGTCGAGGGGCGCCGGGTGGCCATCGGCAACGCCAAGCTTCTGGAAGTCCTGCGGATTGATCCCGGCGAACTGGCGCAGCGTGCAGGGACGCTGAGGGCCGAGGGACAGACCGTCATGTTCGTGGCCCTGGAGGACCGGGTGGCCGGCCTGCTCGGGGTGGCGGATCCGGTCAAGGACAGCACCCCCGAGGTCATCCGTGCGCTGCATGAAGAGCGCGTGCGGGTGGTAATGCTGACCGGTGACAGCCGGCTCACCGCCGAGGCTGTGGCCAGGAAGCTCGGGATCGACCGGGTGATCGCCGAAGTGCTTCCCGAGCAGAAGGTAGAAGTGGTGAGGCAACTTCAGGCCGAAGGCCGTGTCGTCGCCATGGCGGGCGACGGCATCAACGACGCCCCTGCCCTGGCGCAGGCCCAGGTGGGCATCGCCATGGGCACCGGCACCGATGAGGCCATGGAAAGCGCCGGCGTAACGCTGGTGAAGGGCGACCTGCGGGGAATCCTGCGGGCGCGTCGCCTGAGCCGGGCCACCATGCGCAACATCCGGGAGAACCTGTTCTTCGCCTTCATCTACAACGTGCTGGGCATTCCGGTGGCCGCGGGCATGCTGTATCCATTCCTCGGCCTGCTGCTCTCGCCCATCATTGCAGCCGCCGCCATGAGCTTCAGCTCGGTTTCCGTAGTGGCCAACGCCCTGCGCCTGAACCGCGTCACGCTCTGATCTGATTTATTGGATTTCCGGCCGCCCCGTGTCCGAAGCGCACACCCATCCCCAGGAATCGTCCCCGCGCACTCGCGGCATGCTCCTCGATTGGCTCGCCCCCGTGTACGACCGCTATTGCAGCGCGATCGGACTTGGCAGTCACTTCCGCGAGGTGACGCTGCAACATGCCGGGCTCGAGCCCGGAGACCGGGTGCTCGACGTCGGCTGCGGCACGGGGGTTCTCACCCGGGTTGCCCGCAGGGCGGTAGGTCCGCAGGGTGTCGTGGTCGGAATTGATCCGGGGCCCGTCATGATTGCCCGGGCACGGGAGAATGCCCGCGCTGGGGCAGACCCGGTCGAATTCCGCCTCGCAGCCATTGAGAAGCTGCCTTTTCCCGATGCGAGCTTCGATGTCGTGCTTTCCAGCCTCATGTTTCACCACCTGCCTCCGGCGACGAAGGGCGAGGGGCTCAGGGAAGTGCTGCGGGTGCTGGTTCCCGGCGGCAAGCTGGTGCTGGTGGACGTGGACCGGCCGGCCAATTTGCTTTGGTGGCTGGTGGCATGGCCGTTTCTGTTCCTGCCCATGACCGCCGGCAACCTGCGGGGCGAGGTTCCGGCCTTCGTCGAGAGCGCCGGCTTCGCTCAGGGCCGTGCGACGGGCCGGTGGTGGGGACTGTTGAGTTTCTGGCGCGCCGTCAAGCCCACATGAGCGGGAGGGACTTCCGAGGCCGGTTTGCACGAGAACGATGGGGACCACCATGACGGCCGAGCACCAACATGACCATGAGAGCCGCGGCAACGACGGCTCGTCTGCGGCGGGCAAGTGGATCCTGATCGGTTTCCTGGCGATAGCGGGCTTCTTCCTGATCGTCGAGCACCGCGCGCACTTGTACGGCTGGCTACCCTATCTGCTCCTTCTCGCCTGCCCGCTAATGCACCTGCTCCACGGCCACGGCGGGCGCGGCAGCCATCGTGGACATCGTTCGGCCGGCACTTCCGCGGAACACGCGCGCCGTAACGGGGAACAACCGGAATCCGGAAAGGAATAGGAATGGACGCCGCGCCCGCTTACGGACTATGGCCGCTGGTGATCATCAATTCCCTGGTGTTCATCATCTTCGCCTTCAGCTTCTATCGGCCGAAGACGTCCCGCGACTGGCGCAGCTTCGGTGCGTTCTCTGCCTTCCTGGTGGCGCTATTCACCGAGATGTACGGGTTTCCCCTCACCGTCTACCTGCTTTCGGGCTGGCTGCAGAGCCGCTACCCCGAGGTGGATTTCCTGTCCCACGATGCGGGCCATCTTCTGGAGACGTTGCTGGGCTGGCGAGGGAATCCCCACTTCGGCCCCTTCCACCTCCTGAGCAACCTGTTAATCGTCGGCGGGTTCATTCTCCTTGCCAGGGCCTGGAGGGTGCTCTATCACGCCCGCCGGCGCCATGCCCTCGCCACGACCGGCCCCTATGCCCACCTTCGGCACCCGCAGTACGCCGCCTTCGTGCTGATCATGTTCGGCTTCCTGCTGCAATGGCCCACGATCCTTACCGTCATCATGTTCCCGGTCCTGGCGAGCATGTATGCGAGGCTGGCGGGGCGCGAGGAACAGGAGTTGACTGCCGAGTTCGGCAACGCATATTCCCTATACGCCGCCGGGGTTCCCGGTCTTGTCCCGCGCCTGCGCTCGAATGCCGCCGGCCTCGACAGGCAGGACGAGGATTTCCCTAATGGCAGCTGACCAATCCGCGGATGCAAGGCCGCTTGCGGCATCGCAGCGCGCGCTCCTATACTATTGGCGGCATGCTGAAATCCCTCAGGTTTCTTCTGGTATTGCTGGCTTTGGCCGGGCTGCCCTTGCAGGGTATCGCCGCGGCCACGATGGCGTTCTGCCAGCATGCGGCGCCGGACGCTATCGCCCAGGTGGACGCTCATCAAGGGCATCATGGCGACGCGCACCCGGAGCACGACAGCTCCGGGAGCGCCAAGCAGATCTGTGGCGACTGCACCGTCTGCCATCTCTGCAACGTCTTCGCCCTGTCGTCCGCGAACGCCGCCGCCGGAAGGGCGACGGCTTCCGGCTTCGTCACCCGCCTCACACACCATCCCGACGGGTTCCTCCCCGACCAGCCCAGGCGGCCGCCCCTAGGCTGAGCCCCCTGGGGTCAGTGCGTCCTGCTCGGGCGCATGCAGCCCGCTCCCACGCGCGGCCCGCCCCGGCGGTCATGCCGCGCCCGAAAACTCCACCAGAATTTGGTCGGCAGCAGATTTCCCGGCGGCATCGCCAATTACGAGGAACGCGCTCGAACCATGACTCAAAGAATGATATTTCGGCCAAGCAGCCCCATGTTCGCCCTGGTGTTGGCGGCGCTCCTGGTGGCAGCTTGCGGCGAACGCGGGCAGGCCCCGTCCGCAGCACCGGCACCCGCAAGCAAGGACGCGGCACGTGGCCTGGATCCAACTTCGATCGCCCGCGGCGAAACCGTCTACAACGCCCACTGCGCGGAATGCCACGGCCCTCGTGGCGCAGGGCTTCCGGGCGACTGGCGCAAGACGGGGCCGGACGGCAAATATCCGCCTCCGCCCCTGGACGACAGCGCCCACGCCTGGCATCACCCCACCGAAGTGCTGCGCCGGGTGATCCGCAAGGGAAGTCCGCCGGGCATGGGCAACATGCCGGCATGGGCAGGAAAGCTCAACGAGCGCGAGATCGACGACGTGGTGGCCTATATCAAGTCGCTGTGGTCGGACGAGGCGTACGCGCGCTGGCAACAGATCGAATCGCAGTCAACAACCCACTGAGAAGGGAACAATTCATGAAATCCCAACTGTTAATCGCCGCAGTGCTGGCGCTGGGATTTCCCGGCGCCGTGGTGGCCGGGAAAGAAGCGGTGCACCTGGTCCAGAAGGCCGCCACCCACAAGGGCGAGGGTACCGTGCTCAAGGTCGATGCTGCCGCCGGAAAATTCAACATGAGCCACGGGCCCATCCCCAGCCTCAACTGGCCTGCCATGACCATGGACTTCCAGGTGAAGGACAAGGCTATCCTGAAGGACATCAAACCCGGGCAGAAGGTGGAGATCACCATCGTTCAGGAAAGCAGGATCGATTTCTATGTCACGCAGATCAAACCACTTCCGTGAAAGGAGAACACCCGTGAGACACCTGAAAATGAGCACTCTCGCTGCGGCCCTGGCACTGGCCGGCATCGCGCCCGCCGCGCTGGCCCAGCAGGCCCCCGGGCAGGAGATGGACCACTCCCAGCACATGATGCACAGCGCCCCTGCGCAAGCACCCGCCGCGAAGCCCGGCCCGGGCCCATCCCCCATGGGAATGAAGCAGGGCGGCGGCATGGGCGGCATGGACCACGACATGGGCGGCGGCATGGGCTGCGGCATGATGGGTGGCAAAGGCGGCGGCATGGGTGGCAAGGGCGGCGGGATGAAGGGCGGGATGATGGGAGGCATGGGCGGCGGGATGAAGGGCGGTGCGATGGGCGGCATGCGCCCGCGCGGCATCGATGTTCCGCTGCACGTCACTGGTCCCCTCAGCCACATGGACCTCACGCCCGAGCAGGACGGCAAGATCCTCAGGATCCAGGATGAACTGCGGAAGAAGCACCACGAGGTGAAGGGCCGCATGATGGACGAGCAGGTAAAGCTGCGCGACCTTTACCTGGCCGACAAGCAGGAGAAGGCGGCGATTCTCGCGTCCTACAAGCGCCTCGGCGAACTTCGCCTGCAGATGGTGGAGGCCGGCCTCGACGCCCAGGGCAGGATCGACGCCGTCCTCAGCAAGGAACAGCGTACGATGCTCAAGAGCCACCATCCCTTCTGGATGATGGAATCCGTGGAGTAACTGGGACCCCGGGGAGGCTGCGCCCTCCCCGCCCCGCCGAAGGAGCGTTTCGATGAACCGGTTTCCGGCACTCGTGCTTCTCGCCCTGTCGTGGGCCTTCGCCGGCGGCGCGATCGCCGCCGATCCGGCGCCCGTGGTCAACGTGTACAAGAGCCCCTCCTGCGGCTGCTGCGGCAAGTGGGTGGACCACCTCAGGGCCGGCGGCTTCAGTGTCGCCGTGCACGACGTCCAGAGCGTCGAGCCGTTCAAGGAGCGCTACGGCGTGCCGCCGCGCCTCGCGTCCTGCCACACCGCCACTGTGAACGGCTATGTCATAGAGGG
>DASTHR010000208.1:0-3740 GCA_035718105.1 Burkholderiales bacterium | reverse complement strand
CTGCGCCGCCACGGCGTCGCGCAGGAATAGGCCGCCGATTCATTCCTGCAGCAGCCGCGCCAGCTCGGCGCTGGCCTCCGCATGGCGGGCGTCCAGCGCCGCCAGCAGCGGCTCGGCGCCGCGCAGGTCTCCCGCCTTGGCCATCACCTCCAGTTCGTGGCACACCGTTGCCAGGCCCCGCGAGCCGAAGGTGAGGCTGGTTCCGGTGAACTTGTGGGCGCGGCGCGCCAGCAGGGGGGCATCGCCGGCGCGCGCTGCCGCCTTGATCTGGGCTATGGAGTCCGGGGCCTGGGCGAGATATTCCCGCAGCAGGCTCTGCATCAGCGACGGGCTGCCGGGCTCGTCCAGCAGCCGCAGGTCGTCCAGGGCGCGCTGGTCCAGCACCGGCCCGGCGGGCGCGGCCGGGGTACGTTTCGCCCCGAAGCGCTCCAGCAGCGCCTGCACCGTCTCCGGCGCCACCGGCTTGGAAACATACTCGTCCATGCCGGCCTCCAGGCACTTTTCCCGGTCGCCGTGCATGGCGTTGGCGGTCATGGCCACGATGGCGGGGCGCTGGCCGGCGGGCCAGTCGGACACGATGCGGCGCGTGGTCTCGATGCCGTCCATCTCCGGCATCTGCAGGTCCATGAACACCAGGTCGTAGCGCTTGAGGCGCAGGGCTTCCAGCGCCTCGCGACCGTTGGCCGCGAGGTCCGCGCTGTAGCCCATCTTCTTCATCATCAGCCGCATCAGTTTCTGGTTGACCGGACTGTCCTCCACCACCAGCACATGCAGCGGCAGTCGCTGGGCGAGGAAGGGATCCAGCCGCGGCCCCGCCTGCAGGCGCTGGTCCTCGGGAATCCGCCAGCGGGCCAGCACCTCGCCCAGGACGTCAAACAGCTGAGCCTGCCGCACCGGCTTGGCCAGGGTCGCCGCGAACAGTGCCCGGCCTTCCCCGTCCGCGGGCGCGGAGGACACCAGCACCAGGGGCGGCGCGCCCGGACCCTGGCTGTCGCGGATGCGGCGCGCGAGCTCGAGGCCGTCCATTTCCGGCATGTGGAAATCCAGCAGGGCGAGATCAAAGGGCGGACCGGCCTCGATCTTCTCCAGCGCTTCAGCGCCGCTGCGGGCCGCAAGCGGCAACAGGCCCCAGCGCCGCAACTGTTCGGAGAGAATCTGCAGGTTGGTGGCGTTGTCGTCCACCAGCAGCACGCGCTTGCCCTGGAGCTCGGGCAGCCCGCCGCGCAGGTAGCGCCGGGCGGGGGCCACGGAGGCGCGGGTTGTCGAAATGCTGAAGTAGAAGGTGGACCCCTTGCCCGGTTCGCTCTCCACGCGCATGCCGCCTCCCATCATCTTGGCGAGGCGGTCCGAAATCACCAGTCCCAGGCCGGTGCCGCCGTACTTGCGGGTGGTGGACGTGTCTGCCTGGGAGAAGGCCTTGAACAGCCGGTCCAGCTTGTCCGGGGGAATGCCGATGCCCGTGTCCCGAACCGCGAACTCCAGCGAAACCCGGTCGCCGTCCTCCCGGGCCAGCCCGACCGAGACCAGCACCTCGCCGCGATCGGTGAACTTGATCGCATTGCCCACCAGGTTGACCAGGATCTGGCGCGCCCGGGTGACGTCCCCCACGATGAAGGGCGGCACGTCGGTGCCCACGGCGTAGAGCAGGTCCAGGTCCTTCTCCAGCGCCTTGGGCGCCAGCAGGTCGAAGGCGTCCTCGATGCAGGCCGCCACCTCGAAGGGCTGGTGCTCCATCTCCAGCCTTCCCGATTCGATCTTGGAAAAGTCGAGGATGTCGTTGATGACGGTGAGCAGCGTCTCGCCGCTGATGCCGATGGTCTCGACGTAGTCGCGCTGCTCGCGGGTGAGGGGTGTTTCCAGCAGCAGGCCGGTCATGCCGATCACCGCGTTCATGGGGGTGCGGATCTCGTGGCTCATGTTGGCCAGGAATTCAGACTTGGCGCGCGCGGCCTGCAGCGCCTCCTCCCGGGTGCGCTCGAGTTCCGCATTGATGCGGGTCAGGCTCTCGGTGCGCTCCCGCACCCGGGTCTCGAGCATGGCGCGCTCGTCCTGCAGCGCCTGCTCCGCCTGTTTGCGCAGGCTGATGTCCCGGATGATGCCGATGAAGCGCTGCTTGCCCCCGGCGCGCAAAGCGCTCACCCCCAATTCCAGCGGAAATATCGTGCCGTCCTTGCGCCGGCCTTCCAGTTCGCGCCCCCGACCCATGATGCGGGCCTCGCCGGTGCGCAGGTAGTTGGCGAGGTACTGGTCGTGGAGGGCGGCGTGCGCCTGGGGCATGAGCATGTTCACCTTGCGGCCCACCACCTCGTCGGCGCCGTAGCCAAAGATGCGCTCCGCCGCGGGATTGAAGGACTCGATGATGCCGTTCTCGTCGGCGGTGATGATGGCGTCCAGCACGTTGTCGATCACGGCGCGGGTATAGGCCTCGCTGCTCTCCGCGCGGGAGAGGGTCCGGCGCAGCTGGGCGGTCATCTGCTCGGCCAGCGTGACGGCGCTGGCGCGGGTGTGGGTGAGGGCGAGGATGATGCCGAACAGCAGCAGCGAGATGGCGACTCCGGTGCTCAGCACCAGCATGGGCTGGCTGCTGGCCACCGCATCGTCGAACGGCGGCAGCGTGGAGAAGTGGAGCTGCCAGGTCTGGCCGGCAAACTCCATCGGCACCTGGCGGCTGAAGGTGGGGGTGATCTCCCGGTGGTCCGAGTCGGGGACGGAGGCCCAGAGCAGGGTGCGCCGCCCCGTCTGGGCGCCCTCGTGGATCACCAGGCGCAGCTCCGCCGCCTCCTCGCCGATCACCCCGGCCATGAGTTCGCTCATCTCGAACAGGGTGTAGACGAAGCCCAGCAGCAGGCGCCTGCGCTCCTCCACGGTTTCGGGCGTCCCGGCATAGACCGGCAGAAACACCAGCAGACCCTGGGGATGGGGGGGCACTTCCTGGAGCAGGGGCACCTGGGGCGTCATGGCGCTGCGCCCCATGTCCCGCGCCCACTGCAGCACCGTCAGGCGCTCCGGCGCGGCGGCCTGGTCGAAGCCGAGGATCCGGCCCTCGCGCTCCGGGTACGGCTCCAGCAGCACCACCGGGAAATATTCAGGCCGATTGCCGTCGGGAGAAATCCGCCTCGGGGTCCCGAGTTCCGCGCTTAGCCGCTTCTCGAATTCAACGCGGGCGTCCGCGGGCACCCGCTCGGCGAATCCCATTCCCAGCAGACCGGGGAAATTCTGGGGCAGGTTCAGGGTGCGCACATAATCGCGCCATTGCTCGCGGCGGACGGCGCCCTTGGCGGCCACGAGGGCGGCGGCGCCGAACAGCACGTGCTCGCGTTCGGCCAGCCGCTGGCCAAGCTGGGTGCGGATCTGGTCGGTCTGGTGGTTGAAACGCACCAGGGCCTGGTTTCGCATTGCCTCCCGGGAGGCGCTCCATTCCAGCAGGGTGACCGCGAGCGAGAGCAGCAGCGTCAGCCAGGCGATCGCCGCCCCGCGCAGGAGGCGCTGCAGCCCATGGCTGGACTGGTCACGGATGCCTGGAATGGCCGGGTGCGAGTCGGTGGTCGGGTGGCCGGGTGCGTCAGGCACTAGCAAACCTCTGAAAGACCCCTAAGTGGGCGCGATCGTGGCGACTTCGGATGTGGCGCCGGGAGTGGCGGCGCACACAGTCGTCATTCTACGGCAAGCCAGCGCGACGCCGCGAGGCGGCGCCCCAGCGCGCCGCCCGCCCGTGGGATCCTGCGCGGCGATTCGCGCAT
>DASTHR010000207.1:0-2248 GCA_035718105.1 Burkholderiales bacterium | reverse complement strand
CAGGGAGTGCAGCTTCTCGAAGCCGGAAAAGCTGCCGTCGGCCTCGGAGAGCTGAACGTCCGTGACCCGCGCCAGCTCGGGGCCGCGCCGTGCCCACGCCACGATGGCGTCCACGGCCGCGGGGCTGCCCTGCACCACGGCTTCCACGGAGCCATCGCGGCGATTGCGCACCCAGCCGGTTACGCCCAGGCGCTCGGCTTCCATGCGCATGGACTCCCGGTACCAGACCCCCTGAACCCGGCCGAAAATTCGCAGTTGCCTGGTGATTCTCATGTTCGCGCATCGTCTTGAGTGCGGCCCCATTTTAGTCCCATTGAAAATACCCGGGCAGTGAAGTATGTTTTGAATCCGTTGTGCCATGACAAAGGAGACACCCTCATGACCCGCTTTCGCGCCGGCCTCGCCCTGGTTTTCACCACCCTGCTGCTCCTCGTCTCGGGTTGCGCCTCGGGGCCGTCGGCCAGCCAGGGTTCGAAATCCGTCGACAAGGTGGTCTACCACATCAACGACAGCGCCAACGCGGCGGCGGCGCTGCGCAACGTCAGCAACCACCTGGAGGTGATCCCGGATGCGAAGATCGTGGTGGTGAACCACGGACTGGGGGTGGACTACCTGATGCACGACGCCAAGGACAAGAACGGCAACCCCTACAACATCCGGGTCGAGGAACTCGCCGGCAAGGGCGTGGTGTTCGACGTCTGCGAGATCACCCTCAAGAGCCGCAAGCTGGAGAAGAAGCAGTTCATCCCCGAGGCGAAATTCGTGCCCTCCGGGGCCGCCGAGCTGGGCAAGCTGCAGCAGCGCGAAGGCTACGCCTACATCAAGCCATGAGGCTGCGCCTTCTGTGGCTCGCGGCGGCGCTGGCGCTGCCCGCCGCCGCCTGGGCCGAGGTCAAGGCGCCGCGCCCGGGACAGTCCGTCGGGCGCTACCAGCTGCTGACCATCAAGGACCAGGACGGCAAGGAACTGCTGGTGCGCATGGACCGTGAAACCGGCGCCACCTGGGTGCTGCGTCACGGTGCGTATCCGCCCGCGCCGAAGGAACCGGTGCATTACTGGCTCACCGTGCCCTGCGCCCGGGGCGACAATCTCGCCCCCTGCGCTCAGAGGTAGACGATCAGAAACGCCACCGCCAGGGTGACGCCAAGCACCGCGGCATAGATGAGTCTGTCGCGGGGGCTCAGGCCGGCCGCCGGGGCGGGCGGCGCCATCATCGCCGGCTGCGGCACGGTTTCCGACAGGGGATAGGGCCGGGCGTCCTCGCCCACCCGGGGGCTTCCGCCCGGCGGCGATTCGCCAAACTCGGCGTCCATGCCGGTCACCTTTGCGAGGCGCATCGTCGCGGCCAGGCTGTCGAACTGCCTGGCGAGACCGCGGGTCGGCGGTGCTTCCTCTCCGGCGTCGCCGCGCCGGGAGCGGGCGGGTTCCGGTGGCGGCTCGTCGGCGAGATCGCGCGCCACGGCTTCGGGTATGGACTGCAGGCTGCGGGTGGCGGAGAGCTGCGCCGCGCCGCCCTGGCCCTGGAGCGAGCGCAGGCACTCCCGCAGGTCGGCCGCCAGTTCCCGCGCTTCCTGGTAGCGCTCGTCCAGCTTCTTGGCGAGCATCTTGGCCACGATGAAGTCCAGCACCGCCGGGACCTCGGCGTTGAACATGCCGGGGGGATCCGGGTTGGCGTTCAGGGTCTGGAGCATGATCGCGGTCATGTTCTCGCCCTCGAAAGGCGGCCGGCCGGCAAGCATTTCGTAGAGCACCACGCCCAGCGAGAAGATGTCCGAGCGGTGGTCGGCGCGCTTGCCGGTGACCTGCTCCGGCGACATGTACTTGGGCGAGCCCAGCACCACGCCGGTCTGGGTGAGCACATCGCTGGAACGCATGCGGGCGATGCCGAAATCCATGATCTTCACCAGCCCGTCGCGCGCCACCATCAGGTTCGAGGGCTTGATGTCGCGGTGGATGACGCCGTGACCATGGGCGGAAGCGAGACCTTCCGCAGCCTGAGCCGCGATGCTGACCGCCTGCTGCACCGGCAGGGGCGTCCCCCCGGCGAGCAGGGCCCGCACCTCCTGGCCCTCCAGGAACTCCATGGCCATGAACGCGACGCTGCCGCTGCGGCCGATGTCGTGGATGGTGACGATGTTGGGATGGTTGAGGCCGCCGGCCGCCCGGGCCTCCTGGTAGAAGCGCGCCTCGTACTCCGCCGCGGCAGCGTCATCAGAGTCTGCGGTCCGTACTTCAGCGACCACTTCACC
>DASTHR010000206.1:0-3266 GCA_035718105.1 Burkholderiales bacterium | reverse complement strand
GCCTCGAAAAAGTCGTTGAAACGGAAGAGGAATAATGGGACGCATATACAATTTCAGCGCCGGTCCGGCGGTGCTGCCGGAGGAGGTCCTGGCCCAGGCGCGGGACGAGATGCTGGACTGGCATGGCAGCGGCATGTCGGTAATGGAGATGAGTCACCGCGGCAAGGAATTCGTCGCCATCGCGGGACAGGCCGAGGCCGACCTGCGCGAGTTGATGGGTATTCCCGCCAGCTACAAGGTCCTCTTTCTGCAGGGTGGCGCGTCGGCGCAATTCGCCATGGTGCCCATGAACCTGCTGCGGGGGAAGAAAAGCGCCGACTACATCAATACCGGGGAGTGGGCGAAGAAGGCGATCAAGGAGGCGAAGAAATATGGCGCCGTGAACGTCGCCGCCAGCTCCGAGGACAAGAACTTCACGTATGCGCCGAAGCAGGCGCAATGGAAGGCGGACCCGGACGCCGCGTATGTCCACTACACGCCGAACGAGACCATCGGGGGCGTGGAGTTCCACTGGGTGCCGGAAACCGGGAGTATTCCGCTGGTGGCGGACATGTCCTCCAACATCCTGTCGCGGCCGGCGGACGTCTCGCGGTTCGGCGTCATCTACGCCGGGGCGCAGAAGAACGTGGGGCCCGCCGGCCTCACCATCGTGATCGTGCGCGAGGACCTGATGGGGCAGACGGTTCCCGGCACGCCGACCATGTTCGATTACAAGACCCAGGCCGACAACGAGTCCATGTACAACACCCCGCCCACCTATGCCATCTACGTGGCGGGCCTGGTGTTCCAGTGGCTGAAACGCAAGGGCGGCCTGGCGGCGATGGAGCAGCACAACGTCGCCAAGGCGCAGCTGATCTACGATCTGCTGGACACGACGGAGTTCTACCGCAGCCCGGTGGCGCGGGAGGACCGCTCCCGAATGAACATTCCCTTTACCCTGAAGAGCGAGGCGCTGGACGAGGAGTTCCTGAAGCAGGCGAAATCCCACGGCATGGTCCAGCTCAAGGGCCACCGCTCGGTCGGCGGCATGCGCGCCTCGATCTACAACGCCATGCCCGTGTCCGGGGTGCAGGCGCTGGTGGATTTCATGAAGGATTTTGCCCGCAAGCATGGCTAACGCACATTACAAGATACTCACGCTCAACCAGATTTCCCCGGTCGGCCTGAAGCGCTTCCCGGCGTCGCGTTTCACCGTCGGCACCCAGGTGGCGGACCCGGACGCGATCCTGGTGCGCTCGGCGGACTTGCACAAGGTGGAGATTCCGGCCACGGTGAAGGCGATCGGCCGCGCCGGCGCGGGCACCAACAACATCCCGGTGCCGCAGATGACGGCGCGGGGCGTGCCGGTGTTCAACACCCCTGGCGCGAACGCCAACGCGGTCAAGGAACTGGTGCTGGCGGGCATTTTCCTCGCGGCCCGCAACCTGATCCCGGCGCTGCGCTTCACCGAGGGCCTCTCCGGAGACGACGCCACGCTGCACAAGCTGGTGGAGGACGGGAAGAAGCAGTTCGCCGGCATCGAGCTGCCGGGGCGCCACCTCGGCGTGATCGGGTTGGGCGCGGTGGGAAGGCTGGTGGCGGATGCCGCCATCAAGCTGGGGATGAAGGTCACGGGCTTTGACCCCGAAATCACCGTTGACGCCGCCTGGAGCCTGCCCAACGAGGTGCGCCGCGCCCACAGCATCGAGGAATTGTTGCGTGCCAGCGACTTCGTGACCCTGCATGTGCCGCTGCTGGAGGTGACCCGCGGGCTGGTCGACGCCAAACGGGTGCACGCCATGCGGCATGGTGCCGTGCTGCTGAACTTCTCGCGGGACAAGGTGGTGGACGAGGACGCTGTGCTGGCGGGAATCGAGGAGAAGCGCATCCGCTATTACGTGTGCGACTTTCCCAGCGCCAGGCTCCAGGGACATCCGGGCGTGGTGACCCTGCCGCACCTGGGCGCGTCCACCGAGGAAGCGGAGACCAATTGCGCGGTGATGGTGTCGGACCAGATCCGCGACTTCCTCGAGCATGGAAACATCCTCAACACGGTGAACTTCCCCAACGTGTACATGGAGCGGGAGTCGCCGTTCCGCACCGCCATCGCCAACGCCAACGTGCCCAACATGGTGGGCCAGATTTCCTCCCTCATGGGAAGGTCCGGGCTCAACATCCACAACATGGTGAACAAGTCCCGGGGTGACATGGCGTACACCCTGCTCGACACCGACAGCGCCCCCTCGGCGGAGGTGCTGGGCCAGATCGGCTCCATTCCCGGTGTGCTGGTGGTGCGCAGCCTGCCGTCGGATGCGCAGGGTTGAGGGCGGATGGACGACGCGCTCAAACAGCTGCGCGACGGCATCGACCGGCTTGACGACGAGATACTGGGCCTGCTCAACCGGCGGGCGCGGCTGGCGCAGGAAGTCGGGCTCCTGAAGGAAGGAAGCATCTACCGCCCGGAGCGGGAGGCCCAGGTGCTGCAGCGTCTGCGCGCCGCCAACGGCGGCCCGCTCTCCGGCGAGACCGTGACCCGCCTGTTCGGCGAAATCATGTCCGCCTGCCGCGCCCTGGAGGAGCCCATCGCCGTGGCCTACCTCGGCCCGCCGGGGACCTACAGCGAGGAGGCGGCGCAGCGCCGCTTCGGTTCCTCGGCGCGGACGGTGCCCTGCGGCTCCATCGACGAAGTGTTCCGCGAAGTGGAAGCCGGCGTGGTGGGTTACGGTCTGGTGCCGGTGGAGAATTCCACCGAGGGCGCCATCGGGCGCACCCTGGACCTGCTGCTCGCCACGAGCCTCAAGGTGTGCGGGGAGGTCCCGCTTCCGATCCATCACGCGCTGCTCGGCACGACGCCGGACCTTGCCTCGGTGACCAAGGTTTACTCCCATCCGCAATCCCTGGGGCAGTGCCATGAATGGCTCAACCAGAACCTGACTCAGGCCACGCGGGCACAGGCCGCGAGCAACGCCGAGGCTGCGCGCCTCGCGTCCACGGAGGCGGGGACCGCCGCGATTGCCAGCCGCAGGGCCGCGGAACTGTTCGGGCTGACCGTGCTGGCGGAGAACATCGAGGACGATCCCCGCAACACCACGCGCTTCCTGGTGATCGGCGACCAGGAGGTGGGGCCTTCCGGTCGCGACAAGACCTCGCTGGTCGTGTCGGCGCGCAACCGGCCCGGTGCGGTGCACGACCTGCTGGCGCCTTTCGCCCGCTACGGGGTGAGCATGACCCGCCTGGAGTCCCGCCCCTCGCGCACCGGACTCTGGGAATACGTGTTCTACGTCGAC
>DASTHR010000205.1:0-5235 GCA_035718105.1 Burkholderiales bacterium | reverse complement strand
GGGGCCGTGCCGGCGAACTGGACGGCTGGCTCGCGCAGCCGGAGAGTTCCCTGGCGCTGGTGCTGCTGCTGGATCAGTTTCCCCGCAACATGTTCCGTGGCACGCCGGAGGCTTTCGCCGCCGATGCGCGGGCGCTGGCCGTGGCCCGGCACGCGGTGGAGCGGGGACACGACGCGGGCATGCCGCCGGAGCGGCGCATGTTTTTCTACCTGCCCTTCGAACACAGCGAAAGCCTGGACGATCAGTTGCGCTGCGTGGCGCTGACGGAGCCCTTTCGCGGGCTGCCGGGATTCGAGGACATCCACGACTATGCCCTGCGCCACCTGCGGGTCATCGAGCGCTTCGGCCGCTTTCCCCACCGCAACATCGTTCTGGGGCGCGAGAGCACCCCCGAGGAGCTGGAATTCCTCAGCCAGCCGGGGTCGTCCTTCTAGGTTCCCTAGGATGCGACGGTGTTGCGCATCGCCCCTATGCCCTCGATTTCGCTTTCCACGACGTCGCCGGGCCTGAGGTATTCGGGCGGGGTGCGGGCGAAGCCCACTCCGGGCGGGGTGCCGGTGGAGATGACGTCCCCGGGCTCCAGGGTCATGCCCCGGGAAAGCTCGGCGATGAGGCGGGAAATCCTGAAATACATGAAGCGGGTGCTGGAGTCCTGCTTCACCACGCCATTCACCCGGCAGGTCAGCCGCAGGTCGTTGGGATCCACGTAGTCGGCGGTGGCCAGCACCGGTCCCATGGGGCAGGTGCCGTCCAGGCTCTTGCCCTTGAACCACTGTCCGCCGTGGGCGCGCTGGATGTCCCGGGCCGACACGTCGTTGATGACTGTGTAGCCGAATACATGGTCGTAGGCCAGTTCCTCTGAAATGTTCCTGCCCGCGCGGCCGATCACCACCCCCAGTTCCACTTCCCAGTCCAGCTTGTCCGTGACCGCGGCGTCGAAGGGGATGGCATCGAAGGGGCCGATCACGGCGGTGGGCGCCTTGGTGAAGAATACCGGCTGCGCCGGCAGTTCCTGCCCGCTCTGGCGGATTCGCTCCCCCTCCTGGAAATGCTCCAGGTAGTTCCAGCCCACGCAGACCACGTTCTTGCGCGGGCGCGGGATCGGCGCCAGGATCCGCGCCTGCCCCGAGGCGATGCCGCCGCGGCGCACCCGGGTGACGATGTCGCGCACCGCGTTCAGCCCCGGCTTGCCGGATTCCGCCAGGGAGA
Source organism: Burkholderiales bacterium (assembly GCA_035718105.1). GTDB lineage: Bacteria > Pseudomonadota > Gammaproteobacteria > Burkholderiales > UBA6910 > UBA6910. Next base: position 4,026 of record DASTHR010000205.1, on the reverse strand, counting down.
TCATGCAGGCGGGGTCGAAGGGGAGCGCTCCGCCTGCGGCCCCGGCGGCGATGTCTATGATCCGTTGCTCGGGGTCCAGGGCACCGAGCCGCGGGCGCGGATCGTCGGGCAGGGCGTAGCAGATGAGTCGCACCGGCATTCCTCCTCTTGCGCGTAGTCTACACCGGCCGCTGGCGGGGGCGAGTGGCGTTGCGGGTATAATGCTGCGACTCAAAAGAACCGACTCCCGGAGACAGCATGGACGAGCAGCTGCGCAAGAGCGCCCTTGAATATCACCGCCTGCCGAAGCCGGGCAAGATCGCCGTCACGCCCACCAAGGCGCTCGTGACCCAGCGCGACCTGGCGCTGGCCTATTCGCCCGGCGTCGCCGCCGCCTGCGACGCCATCGTCGAGGACCCCGGCGAGGCGCGCACCCTGACCGCCCGCGGCAACCTGGTGGCGGTCATCACCAACGGCACCGCGGTCCTCGGCCTGGGCGCCATCGGCCCCCTGGCGGCCAAGCCGGTGATGGAAGGCAAGGGCGTGCTGTTCAAGAAGTTCGCCGGCATCGACGTCTTCGACATCGAGATCAACGAGCGCGACCCGGACAAGCTGATCGACATCATCGCCTCCCTGGAGCCGACCTTCGGCGGCATCAACCTGGAGGACATCAAGGCGCCGGAGTGCTTCTACATCGAGAAGAAGCTGCGCGAGCGCGTGCAGATCCCGGTGTTCCACGACGACCAGCACGGCACCGCCATCATCTCCGGGGCGGCGCTGCTGAACGGACTCAAGGTGGTGGGCAAGGACCTCGGCGCGGTGAAGATGGTGTGCTCGGGCGCCGGCGCCTCCGCCATCGCCTGCCTCGACATGGCCGTGTCCCTGGGTGTGAAGCGCGAGCATATCCACGTCTGCGACAGCAAGGGCGTGATCTACGCCGGGCGGGAGAAGGACATGGAGCCCAACAAGGCCCGCTACGCGCAGAAGACCGATGCCCGCACCCTGGGCGACGCGATCGTGGACGCGGACGTGTTCCTCGGCTGCTCCACCGCCGGGGTCCTGACCGGCGAGATGGTCAAGCGCATGGCGCCGCGGCCCCTGATCCTGGCGCTCGCCAATCCGGTGCCCGAGATTCTGCCGGAGGTGGCGAAGGAGGCGCGTCCCGATTGCGTGATCGCCACCGGGCGTTCGGACTACCCCAACCAGGTGAACAACGTGCTGTGCTTCCCGTTCATGTTCCGCGGGGCTCTGGACGTCGGCGCCACTTCCATCACGGACTCCATGAAGCTGGCGGCGGTGAAGGCCCTGGCGGACCTGGCCCAGGCCGAGCAGTCGGACGAGGTGGCCCAGGCCTACGGCTACGGCGAGCACTCGCTGCAGTTCGGCCCCGAGTACCTGATCCCCAAGCCCTTCGACCCGCGGCTCATCGTGAAGGTGGCGCCGGCCGTGGCCCGGGCGGCCATGGACAGCGGCGTGGCGACGCGTCCCATCGCCGACATGCGCGCCTATCACGAGCAGCTGGAGCAGTTCGTCTACCACTCCGGCCTGATCATGAAGCCGGTGTTCGCGGCGGCCAAGGAAGCGCCCCACAAGCGCATCGCCTATGCCGAGGGCGAGGACGAGCGCATCCTGCGGGCGATCCAGGTGGTGGTGGACGAGGGGCTGGCGCAGCCCATCCTCATCGGGCGCCCCGAGATCATCAACCGCAACATCCAGCGCCTGGGCCTGCGCCTGCAGGAGGGCCGCGACTTCGAGGTCTGCAACCAGGACAACGACCCGCGCTTCCGCGATTACTGGTCGGGCTACTACGAGATCATGCAGAGGAAGGGCGTGTCCCAGGAGTACGCCAAGCTGGAGACCCGTCGGCGCCGCACCCTGATCGGGGCCATGATGGTGCAGCGGGGCGAGGCCGACACCATGCTCTGCGGCACCTTCGGCACGGTGCAGCTGCACCTGGACTACATCGCCAACATCATCGGCCTGCGCCCGGGAGTGAAGCAGTACGCGGCCATGAACATGCTGATCACGCCCAAGGGCACCCTGTTCATCGCCGACACCTACATCAACTACGACCCGACGCCGGAGGAGCTGGTGGAGATCACACTGATGGCTGCGGAGGAGGTGCGCCGCTTCGGCCTCACGCCCAAGGTGGCGCTGCTCTCCCATTCGAGCTTCGGTTCCTACAACACGCCCTCGGCGCGCAAGATGGCGCGCACGCGGGTGCTGCTGGAGCAGCTGGCCCCGCATCTGGAAGTGGAGGGCGAGATGCACGGCGACGCGGCGCTGTCGGAGGAGATTCGCATGCGGGTCTTCCCCAACGCCCGGCTCAAGGGCGAGGCCAACCTGCTGATCATGCCCAACGTGGACGCCGCCAACATCTCCTTCAACCTGCTCAAGACCGCGGTCGGCGACGGCATCACCGTGGGGCCGATCCTGCTGGGAACCGCGAAGCCGGTGCATATCCTGTCGCCCACCGCCACCGTGCGCCGCGTCGTCAACATGACCGCCCTGGCGGTGGTGGACGCCAACTCCCACCGCCAGAGCTCGCTGCTCTGAGGGCGGAGAGGGCGGCGGGGCCAGGGCCGCGGTGAAGCTCGACCTCGCGCTGCGGCTGGTCGAGGCCGGCGCCATCATCGCCTTTGCGCTGTCAGGATTCCTGGAGGCGGCCCGCAAGCGCATGGACGTGGTGGGGGTAATCGCGGTCGCCTTCATCACCGCCTTCGGCGGGGGCACGCTGCGGGACATCCTGCTCGACCGCCGGCCGCTGTTCTGGGTCGAGCACCAGGAGTACGTGCTGCTGATCTTCGTGGTGTCGCTGGCCGCCATGGCGCTGATGCGGGGCCGGCACCAGCGCCTCACCGAGCGCGCCATCCAGGTGCCCGACGCCCTGGGCCTGGGCCTGTTCAGCGTCTCCGGCACCTCCCTGGCGCTGGAGGCGCAGCTGCCGCTGTTCGTAGCCTCCCTGATGGGCGTGATCACGGCGGTGTTCGGCGGCGTGATGCGCGACATCATCTGCAACGAGGTTCCGACCGTGTTCCGCGACCACCGCCCCTACGCCCTGTGCTCCTTCGCCGGCTGCTGGGTTTTCCTGGCGCTGCACCTGGCGCAGGCGCCGCCGCTGCTCGGCTTGGCGGCCGGGGCCGCGGCCGCCGCCGGGCTGCGGCTGCTGGCGCTGGCCCGGGGCTGGACACTGCCCGCCGGCCGCGGCGGCGAGGGATAAAATGGGGCGCGCGGGATTCCTGGAGGAGACCTGAGATGGGCGTGAAACTGGCATTGGTGACGGGGGCGAACCGGGGCATCGGGTTCGAGATTGCGCGCCAGCTGGCACGCAAGGGAGTGCAGGTGATCCTGGCCGCCCGCGACGAGGCCAAGGGCCAGCTCGCGGTGAGCCGTCTGCGCAAGGAGGGGCTGGACGTGAACTGCCTGCGCCTCGACGTCGCGGATTCCGCGGCCATCCGGGAACTGCCCGGCATCCTGGCAAGGGACTTCGGCGGCCTGGATATCCTGGTGAACAACGCCGGGATCATGATCGACCCCAAGGGCAGCCGGGTGCTGGACTCCCGGGAGCAGACCTACCGCGCCACCCTGGATGCGAATTTCTTCGGCCCGCTGCTGCTCTGCCAGGCGCTGGTGCCGCTGATGCTGGCCCGGGGCGGTGGCCGGGTGGTGAATCTTTCCAGCGGCATGGGGCAACTCTCGGACATGGGACCGGGCTCGCCCGCTTACCGCGTCTCCAAAGCCGCGCTCAATGCCCTCACCCGCACCCTGGCGGCGGAGCTGAAGGGCCGGAACCTGCTGGTGAACGCCATGTGCCCGGGCTGGGTGCGCACCGACATGGGCGGGCCCGAGGCCCCGCGCACCGTGGAGCAGGGCGCCGACACCGCCGTGTGGCTGGCGACCCTCCCCGACGACGGCCCCAGCGGCGGCTTCTTCCGCGACCGGCAGCCGATTCCCTGGTGAGCGAACCCGACGACGAGCGGGACGATTTCTTCGGCCCCATGGGGGCTCCGCACCGCGGCCCCGGGCGGCTGGAATGGATCGGGGTGC
>DASTHR010000204.1:0-6117 GCA_035718105.1 Burkholderiales bacterium | reverse complement strand
CCACCGCCACCTACACCCTGCGCCAGGACGGCAAGGTGGGCGTGCTCAACGAATGCCGCCAGGATGAACCCGCCGGCAAGCCGCGCTCGGCGGAGGGCTGGGCCCGCGTCGTGGACCCCGCGACCAATGCCAAGCTCGAGGTGACCTTTTTCTGGCCCTTCTTCGGCGACTACTGGATCATCGACCTCGGCCAGGACTACGAATACGCGGTGGTGGGGCACCCGAACCGGGAATACCTTTGGATCCTGAGCCGCAGCCCGCAGCTGCCGGCCGCCACCCTGGAGGGCATCCTGAAGCGCGCCCGGGCCCAGGGCTACGACCTCTCAAAGCTGCGCTACACCCGGCACTTCTGAGGATCCCGACTCAGGCACGACGCCGCGCGCGGTAGCGGCGGATCAGGGCGTTGGTGGAGCTGTCGTGAGCCGGCAGGGTCTCCGTGCCCAGCTCCGGGGCGATGCGGTTCGCCAGCGCCTTGCCCAGTTCGACGCCCCACTGATCGAAGGGGTTGATGTCCCAGATCACCGACTGCGTGAACACGCTGTGCTCGTAGAGGGCCACCAGAGCTCCCAGCACCGCCGGCGTCAGCTCGTCGGCGAGGAGGGTGGACGAGGGGCGGTTGCCCTCGAACACCTTGTGGGGCACCAGCCATTCCGGCGCCCCCTCGCCGCGCACTTCCGCCGCGGTCTTGCCGAAGGCCAGGGCCTCGCTCTGGGCCAGCACGTTGGCGGTGAGCAGGTCGTGGTGGTTCCCCCGGGGATTCAGGCTGCGGCAGAAGGCGATGAAGTCGCAGGGCACCAGCTTCGTGCCCTGGTGGATGAGCTGGTAGAAGGAATGCTGGCCGTTGGTGCCCGGCTCCCCCCAGAGGATGACGCCGGTCTGGTAGTCCACGGCTTCCCCCGCCAGGGTCACCCGCTTGCCGTTGGATTCCATCACCAACTGCTGCAGGTAGGCGGGGAAGCGCCGCAGGTACTGGTCGTAGGGCAGCACCGCCACGGTTTCCGCGCCGAAGAAGTCGGCGTACCACACGGTGAGCAGGCCCATGATCGCCGGCAGGTTGCGCTCGAAGGGCGCGGAGGCGAAGTGCTCGTCCATGGCGCGGAAGCCCGCCAGCATGTCCCGGAAATGCCCGGGGCCCAGGGCGATCAGGGTGGACAGGCCCACCGCCGAATCCATGGAGTAGCGGCCGCCCACCCAGTCCCAGAAGCCGAACATGTTGGCGGTGTCGATGCCGAACTTCGCCACCTCGGCGGCGTTGGTGGAGACCGCGACGAAGTGCCTCGCGACCGCGGCCGGGTCTTTCAGCCGCGCCAGGCACCAATCCCGCGCGCTGCGGGCGTTGGTCATGGTTTCCTGGGTGGTGAAGGTCTTGGAGCAGACGATGAACAGCGTCTCCCCGGCGTCCAGGTCGCGGGTGGCCTCGGCGAGATCGGTGCCATCGACGTTGGAGACGAAGCGGAACGTCAGGCTGCGGTCGCTGTAGTGGCGCAGCGCCTCGTACGCCATGGCCGGGCCCAGGTCGGAGCCGCCGATCCCTATGTTCACCACGTTGCGGATGCGCTTCCCCGTGTGCCCTCGCCACTCTCCGCTGCGAACGCCCTCGGCGAACCGGGCCATGCTCTCCAGCACGGCCTGGACCTGAGGCACCACGTTATTGCCGTCCACCTCGACCACCGCGTCCGGCGGGGCCCGCAATGCCGTGTGCAGGGCGGCGCGGCCCTCCGTGGGGTTCACCTTCTCGCCCCGGAACATGGCCCCGATGCGGGCACGCAGGCCGCACTGCTCCGCGAGCTCGGTGAGCAGGCGCAGCGTCTGGCCCGTGATGCGGTGCTTGGAATAGTCGAGGTAGAGTCCCGCGGCTTCCGCCGCAAGCCGTTCCCCGCGTCCCGGGTCCCGGGCAAAAAGCTCCCGCAGGTGCAGCCCGGCGAGCTCCTGGTGGTGGGCCTTCAGCGACTGCCAGGCCGGAAGGGCGGCCAGGCGGGAGCTCATCGCGACCCGGTGTCCGCTGCCTGTGTCATGCGATCCGCCTGCTCCACCCAGCCGCCGCCCATGGCCTTGTACACATTGACGATCTGCGCGAGGCTGTCGGCGTGGGTCTGCACGTACCCCAGCTCGGCGGTAAAGAGGTCGTTCTCGGCCACCAGCACGTCCACGTAGCTGGAGACGCCGCCGTCAAATCGCATTCGCGCCACCCTCGCGTATTCCCGCAGCGCCTTGACACGCTCCAGTTCCGCGGCGGCCTGCTCCGCCGACTTCTGGGTGCCGATCAGGGCGTCATTGGTTTCGCGGAACGCAGACTGCACCGACTGCAGGTAACTTTCCAGAGCCTGAACCTGCGCCGCTTCGGCGGCGCGCACCTGGCCCTCGATGTTGCCGAAGGTGAAAATCGGCGCACTGGCGGCCGCCGCGAGGCTCCACACGCTGGCGGGCCCGCTGAACAGGTCCGAGAGGTCGGCGCTGGCCGATCCGAGCGCGCCCGTGAGGGAGATCACCGGAAAGTAAAGGGCCTTCGCCGCGCCGATCTGGGCGTTGGCGGCGACCAGGTCCTGTTCCGCCTGGCGCACGTCGGGTCGCCGCTCCAGCAGGCTGGATGGCAGCCCCGCGGGAATCACCGGCCGCGCCAGTTCGTCCATGCTGCGGCCCCGCCCGATGGGGCCCGGATTGCGCCCCAGCAGCACCGAGATCAGGTTCTCCTGCTCCGCGATGCGGCGCTCGGCCAGGGGGATGGCGGACAGGGCCTGCTGGTACTGGGACTGGATCTGGGCCAGCTCCATGAGCGATATCGTCCCCGCGTCGTAGCGCAGCTTGAAGATGCGCAGGCTTTCGCGGTAGTTCTCCGCGGTGGCGCGCGCGATCTCCAACTGCTTGTCGAGCGCCCGCAGATTGATGTAGCCCGAGGCCAGCGCCGTCACCAGGGACAGGATCACGCCGCGGCGCGCCTCCTCGGCGGAGAGCACCTGGGCCAGGGCCGCTTCGTCCTGGCGGCGGATGCGGCCGAACAGGTCGATCTCCCAGGACGCGAACGCCTGGGCCTGGTAAAAATCCGAGGGGTTCGGCACTCCGGCGGGGAATGGGCTCACCCCGCGCTCGGTGGCCCGGGAGCGGCTGCCCTCCGCGGCGGCGCCAATCTGCGGGAAGAACTGGGAACGGGTGGTCTGGCGCTGGCCCAGGAACTGGTCTACCCGCGCCGCGGCGATGCGCAGGTCGCGGTTCTCCTTCAGCGCGGTCTCGATCAGGCTGTTGAGGGCGGGGTCGTTGAACTGCTCCCACCAGAGGGTGTCGGCGACCCCCGCGGCCTCCGGATACTCGACGCGCCACCCGGGAGGCGTGTCCACCGGCGGGCGCAGGTAGTCCGGTCCCACGGCGCAACCCGCCGCCGCGGCGGAAAACGAAAGCACCAGGATCAGGCGCCGCATGTCAGTGGCCCTCCGCCGCCGCGGGCTTGCGCCGGCGGCCGAATAGCTCCCCCGCGCTCTCCAGCAGCACGAAGAACAGGGGCACGAAGAAGGTGGCGACGATGGTTGAAGCCAGCATCCCGCCGATCACCCCGGTGCCGATGGCGCGCAGGCTGTTGGCTCCCGGGCCGGTGGCGATGGCCATGGGCACGCAGCCCAGGATGAAGGCCAGCGAGGTCATGACGATGGGCCGAAGCCGCAGGCGCACCGCTTCCGCCGCCGCATCCTCCAGGGACTTGCCCTGGCGCGCGAACTCGGCGGCGAACTCCACGATCAGGATCGCGTTCTTGGCCGCGAGCCCGATGAGTGTGACCAGCCCCACCTGGAAGTAGACATCGTTCTCGAGCCCCCGGAACCAGGTCAGAGAAAGCGCTCCCAGAATGGCGAAGGGCACGGAGAGCAGCACCCCCAGGGGCAGCGTCCATTTCTCGTACTGAGCGGCCAGGATCAGGAACACCATGATCAGGCCGAAGGCGAAGGCCACGGTGGAGGTGCCGCCCGCCTTCTTTTCCTCGTAGGCCTGCCCCGCCCAGGCGAACTCGTAGCCGTCGGGCAGCACTTCCCTGGCGATTGCCTCCATGGCCGCGAGGCCCTGGCCGGAGCTGAAGCCGGGGGCGGCGTTACCGGTGAGCTTGGCGGCAGGGAAGCCGTTGAAGCGGGTGAGAATGCCGGGGCCCGGCACGTAGCGCGCCGTCGCCACCGCCGTGAGCGGCACCATTTTGCCGTCTCGGGAGCGGATGTAGATGTTGGAGAAATCGGCGGGCTGGTCGCGGTAGCCGTCCTCGGCCTGGATGATTACCTGCCAGATGCGCCCGAACTGCGTGAACTGGGAGACATAGAGCGACCCGAAATAAGCCTGCAGCGTGCTGAACACGTCCTGCACCGGAACCTTGAGCAGTTCTGCCCGCGCCCGGTCCAGGTCCAGGTAGAGTTGCTGCTGTGATGCGGAGTAGGTGCTGGACACCCCGGTGAGGGCCGGGTGCTGGCGCGCCTTGGCCAGGAACTGCTTCACCACCGCGTCCAGCGCCCGGGGATCGCCGCTGCCCTTGCTCTGGATGTAGAACTCGAAACCGCCGGTGGTCCCCAGCCCCGGGATGGAAGGCGGATTGAGCGGGAAGGCCATGGCATCCGTGATGCCCCCGCCGAGCTTGCGCTGCAGGTCCCCCACCACCGCGAACGCCGAAGTCTCCGGCGTGGCGCGTTCCTCGTAGGGCTTGAGGGAGGCGAACAGCAGACTGGTGTTGGTCTTGATCTGACCGTCCAGAATGCTGTAGCCGTCCACCTGGGCCACGTCCGCCACCCCGGGGTTGCCCTGCATGATGCGGGTGATGCGGGAGCTGACGTCGGTGGTGCGCTGCAGGCTCGCCGCATCCGGCAGCAGCCCCGCCGCGAACAGATAGCCCTGGTCCTCCTCCGGCACGAAGCTGCCCGGCACGATGCGGAACATGGCGACGATTCCCGCCACGGTGGCGATGAACAGTCCGACTCCGATCAGGCGGTGGCGCAGCACCCAGCGCACGCCGGCGACGTACATGCCGGTGAAGCGCGTGAAGGCGTTCTCGAACCAGAGGAAGAAGCCCTTCTTCTCGTGGTGGCCGGGCTTGAGGATCAGCGCCGCCAGGGCCGGGGACAGGGTAAGCGCCACGAGGCCCGAGATCGCCATGGAGATGGCGATGGTGATGGCGAACTGCTTGTACAGGGTGCCGGTCATGCCTCCCAGGAAGGCCACCGGCATGAACACTGCGCCCAGCACCAGCACGATGGAGATCAGGGCGCCGGTGAGCTCAGACATGGCTTCCTTGGCCGCCTCCCGGGGCGAGAGCCCCTTCTCCGCCATCTTGTGCTCCACCGCCTCCACCACGATGATGGCGTCGTCCACCACCAGCCCGATGGCGAGAATCATGCCGAACAGGGTCAGCATGTTGGTGGAGAAGCCCAGCAGGTAGATGCCGATGTAGGTGCCGACGATGGCCACCGGCACCGCCAGCAGCGGGATCAAGGTGGCGCGCAGGCTCTGCAGGAACAGGAACACCACCGCCACCACCAGCACCACGGCCTCGAAGAAGGTGTGCACCACCTTGTCGATCGAGAAGAGCGTGAACTCGCTGCTGTCGAGCACGATCTTGTAGTCCAGCCCGGTGGGAAACTTCTTCTTCAGCTCCGCCATGCGCTCGCGCACGGCCCTGGACGTGGCCACCGCGTTCGCGCCCGGCTGCTGGTAGATGCCGATCGTGGTGGCGGTCTTCCCGTTCATCCGGCTCGACATCGAGTAGTCGCGCTTGGCCAGTTCGACCCGGCCGATGTCGCGGATGCGCACGATCGCCGCGCCCTGCTTGTCGGTGCGCACGATGATGTCGGCGAACTCCTCCGGCTTGGTGAGCAGGCCCTGCGCCGTCACTACGAACTGCTGCTCGACGCCCGGCGGCGTGGGTTCGGCGCCGAGCTGCCCGATGCCGAACGCCTGGTTCTGGCTCTGGATCGCTTGCGCCACTTCCTGCACGGTGATGCCCAGTTGCGCCATGCGGTCGGGGCGCAGCCATACCCGCATCGCGATGTCGGGCAGCCCGAACACCGAGGCGCGGTTCGCGCCCGGGACGCGCTTGAGCTCGTCCAGCACGTACAGGTTGGTGTAGTTGTCCAGGTAGGCGGCGCTGTAGCGCTCGTC
>DASTHR010000203.1:0-5985 GCA_035718105.1 Burkholderiales bacterium | reverse complement strand
ATTTATTTACAGCATGTGATGTTCCATGCGGTGCCGGTCCTCTGGCGGCTGCACCGGGTGCACCACGCCGACCCGGATTTCGACGTCACCACCGGGGCGCGCTTCCATCCCATCGAGATCCTGCTCTCCATGCTCATCAAGCTCGCGGTGATCGCTTTGCTGGGGGCGCCCGCGGTGGCGGTGCTGGCTTTCGAGATTCTCCTCAACGCCGCCGCCATGTTCAACCATGCCAACGTCCGGCTGCCGGACGGGGTGGACCGGATTCTACGCTGGTTCCTGGTGACCCCGGACATGCACCGCATCCACCACTCTATGGAAGTGGCCGAGGCCAACAGCAACTTCGGCTTCAACCTGCCGTGGTGGGACCGCCTGTTCGCCACTTACCGGGAAGCGGCGCGCCTGCCCCAGGAGCGCATGGTCATCGGCGTGCAGGGCCTCACCGGGCGCGTCGAGTGCGTGCTCCTGCCGGGCCTGCTGGTGATGCCGTTCCAGGGCGCCGGCAGTGATTATGCCATCGGGCACAACTCGGAGCGTGGCCAGCAGGCTTGCTGACGCAGGTTCCATTACATGGAAAAGCCATCATGAGCAGTATCCTTATCGTCCTGAACGAAGCGCCCTACGGCAGCGAACGCACCTACAACGGCCTTCGGGTCGCGGGCGCCCTCGCCAAGACGGGAGGCAACACGCTGCGCCTGTTCCTGATGGGCGACTCGGTGGTGGCCGCCAAGGCCGGGCAGAAGGTGCCGTCCGGCTACTACAACGTGGAGGTCATGCTGGGCGCGGTGATACGCGCGGGCGGCAAGGTGGCCCTGTGCGGCACCTGTCTCGACGCGCGGGGCATCAACGAGGCGGAAATCGTGCAGGGCGCGCAGCGCGGAACCATGAATCAGCTTGCAGAGTGGACCACGACCGCGGACAAGGTGCTGGTGTTCTGAAGCCGCGGCGGCGTTGTCCGGTTCCCGCGCGCGGCGGGGATTGCCCCGGACCTGCATTAATTTCGGGTCAGCCGGATCCAGACCTGGGCGTCGTAGGGCACCTGCCGGTTTCCTGCGCTCGCGCCGGAGGCGTGCTCGCCGGCCCTGCCCACCAGCACCTTTTCCACCGTCACGCCGGCGATGGCGTGCCCGGTGCCCTCGAAGGGTGCGCCCAGGCGGCGGAGAAATTCCGGCTCCGATAGCAGCTCCGAAACCAGGCTGTTGATTCCGACCTTCTTCGGCTTGCCGGCCCGCGCATCCCAGCGCGGATTACGCAGGGCCGAGTCCGCGATATGCCGGGAGATCCACGGGAAGCCGACGGCGCGGCCCAGGGACAGGCTGGTGACAGTCGGCGCGTCCGCCGGCCGCCGGCCCAGCCAGTCGGCGACCACCTGCCGGTAGCTCTCCTCGGCCACCTGGCAGTTTTCGAACGCGTTCACATGGGGACGGAATGTGGCCGAGGAGCCGTGCTCCTCCACATGAGGGGAACAGGCCGCCGCGAGGCCGGGCGCAAACGTGAGCCAACAGGCCAGCAGGCACCCCGCGGCGGTCCGGTGTTCAGCCGTTGTAGACCAGCCCGCCGCGCCGCGCATAGTCCTTCAGCACTTCCCGCGCCTCCCCGGCCAGCAGGCCCCGCACGATCTCGACTCCGCGCTTCCTCAGATAGGCGTGGGAGGCCGCGAATACCGGCCCCTCGTCGAAACCGATTTCCCGAGCATCCGCCCGGGAGGCCGCGCTCACCACGCGGCGGATTCCCGCCCACAGCAGCGCGCCCAGGCACATGGCGCAGGGTTCGCAGGAGGTGTGCAACTCGTGCGCGGGCAGCTCCGGCGCGCCGAGGGTGTGGGAGCCGCAACGTGCCTGCGCATACATCATCGCCACCATTTCCGCATGCAGGACGGAGTTGCGCAGTCGCTCAACGCTGTTGACGCCCACCGCGACCAGCCGGCCGCTCTCCTGCTCGAAGATCGCCGCGCCGAAGGGCCCGCCCGCGGCCTGGAGCACGTTCTCCCGGGCCAGGCGGATGGCGAGTGCCATGCGGCTCTCCGGGGTGGCGAACACATCGCCGGGCACGGCGATGCCCGAGCACCACTCCGGCAGGGTTACGGCTATGCTCTGGATGGCGGAAGACACCGTCGGGGCTCTCCTTGCCTGTTGCTACTTGCGCTTGGGTTTCCCGGGCCGCGCCCGGGCGCTCGCCGGGCGGGGCGCAGCCTTCCCCGCTTTTCTTCTGGCGTCGAAGGCCTTGGCGGTGACGTGACTCAAATAAGGCAGGTCCTCCACGCGCTTGAGCATCTGGTTGCGCGCCCGGACCGCGCGCTCGAAGGCCGGCCCGGCCCCGTACTTGTGAACGCTGAAGGTCTTCGTGAGCTTGTCGCCGCCGGGCATCCTCACCTGCGCCTGCCACACCCCATTGCGGTGGTTCTTCGGATGCAGGAAATATACCCCCGGCACCCCGCTGTGATTCGATTTGCGGACGATCTGGCAGAACTCGCGCTTGGACAGAGCGCGGACCCGGCTCAGTTGCCGGTCGCGCCAGGCGACCGCCTCCGTCAGCGCCTCCTTTTTCGAGAGGCCGCGGCTCGCGTAATAGAAGTGCCGGTTATAGGCCTTCCCCCGACGGCGGAAGCTCACGGCCCAGCACCAGATGCCGGGCTTGGCCTCGATGTGGCTGATGGCGTACACGATAGGAGGGGATTATAGCCGCAGGGCAGGACGTTGGCCGCCGCACCGGCGTTATACTCGTCGCCGCTCCCGCGGCCCGTCCGCTGGGACCCGTTGACGCATCGCGCCGACCTCAGGACAAGGACATGCAACTCTCGGCCCATCCCCTCTGGCTGGTCGGTTTCCGGCCGTTCTTCTCGCTCGCCTGCCTCTCCGGCCTGGTGCTTCCGGTGCTGTGGGCGCTGATCTTCGCCGGCACCATCGCGGCGCCGCCCCAGTCGTTCTCCGCCGTCCAGTGGCATGCCCACGAGATGTTCTTCGGCTTCGGCTGGGCGGTGCTCGGCGGCTTCCTGCTGACCGCCACCAAGAACTGGGTAGGGGTGCGCGGCTGGCACGGCGGGGCGCTGATGTTCCTCGCGGTGGCCTGGATTTTCGAGCGGGCGGGCATGTGGTTCGGGGGCGCCTGGCCGCCGCCCCTGTTCCGGCTCTCCAACAACCTGTTCCTGGCCTCCATCGTGGCCATGCTGCTGTGGACCCTGGTCCGCCACCGCGAGCGCGACAGCTTCCGCGACAACTACTTCTTCCTGCTGATCCTGCCCGCCTTCCTCGTGGCGAAATGGCTGATGCTCGGTGCCGATCACATCCAGGCCGGCTGGGGCATGGCCATGGGACTGTTCCGCGTCGCCTTCCTGGTGATGCTGGAGCGGACCCTGACCCAGTTCATGCAGGGGGTGTTCCAGGTCGCCATCCTGCGCGATGCCCGGCTCGACCTGGCGATCAAGGGCCTCGCCCTGGTACTGGTGGTCGAGGGCTTTCTGCCTGCGACGCTGGCGGCGTGGCTCGCCCTGGTCCTCGCCCTGCTGCTGGCGGCGCGCTTCGCATTCTGGAAGCCCCAACTCGCGATGCGACGGCTCGACATCGGCATCATGTACCTCGGCTACCTCGCCATCGTCGCCCAACTCCTGCTCGCGTTCGGCGATGCCATCCTGGGCTGGCGCTGGGTCGGCACCGTCACCGTCCATGTGTTCACCTTCGGCGTCATGGGCCTGATCATCCCCGCCATGCTGATCCGCATCTCCAGGGGCCATACCGGACGGAAGGTGGTCTTCGACGCCGGGGACAAGGCGGTGCTCTGGATCATGATCCTCGGCTTCCTGCTGAGGATCGTCGCCCCCCAGCTCCATCCTGCCGGCTACCCGATGTGGATCAATCTCGCCGCGGCCTGCTGGTTCCTTGGCTTCTCGGTCCTGTCCCTGCGCTATATCCCTTTTCTGTTGCGGCCGAGGGTGGACGGCAAGGTGCATTGAGGGACGACCCGAGGCACCCGCGCCCGACTACTCCTCGATCCTGGCCCGGCGGAACGCCGCGTACAGCGCCAGGTCATAGCCTATCTTCAGCAACCCGCAGGCCACCAGCGGCGCCCCCAGCCAGCCGGCGGCGAACAGCGCGCCGGTGAGCGAGGGGCTCAGGGCGGCGGCGAGGCTCCGCGGCACGGCGGTGAAGCTCGCCGCCGCCGCCCGCTCCGGGGGCGTCACCACCGCCATGACAAAAGCCGAGCGGGTGGGCACGTCCATCTGCGACAGCGCCGAGCGCAATGACAGCAGGGCCAGGGCCCAGGGCAGGGTGGGGGCGAAGGCCGCCAGGATCAGGAACACGCTGGAGGGCAGGTGGGTGAACACCATGGTGTTGAGCAGCCCGATGCGCTTCGCCACCCACGGCGCCGCCAGCTGGGAGAGCGCGGCAAGGGTGCCGGTCCAGAAGAAGAACGAGCCCGCCGCCGCCAGCGAAAGGTCGAAGCGCTGGAACAGCCAGAGGGCGAGCAGCGAGTTCACCAGCAGTCCCCCCGCGAAGGCATCCACGGAGAACAGCGCTGCGAGCCCGAACACCCTGGGCTTCGAGGGACCGAGGGGCCCGGGCGGCGCCGGCTGTTCGTGGGGAGGCGGATCCGGCAGCCGCAGGTAGATCAGCCACACCCCGAGGCCGGCCGTGCCGTAGGCCAGGAACATCACCCGCAGCGCGTCCAGTTGCCCGATGCCGCGGGCCATGAGGATTTCCGGTAGCGCCGCGGCCAGGGCGCCCAGCGCCGCGCCCAGCGCGCCGGTGAGGCTGTAGCGGGCGAACAGCGCGGTGCGGGCATCCCCCTGCGCGGCCTCCGCCAGGCGCGCGTGCTCCAGCGGCAGGAAAACGCTCACGTCGCCGGAGCTGGGGTTGAGCGTCCCCACAAATGCCACCAGCAGCAGCGGCCAGAACTGCGACAGCCCGGCGAAGGCGAGCCCCGTGGCCGACATCAGCAGCGCGGCGGCCAGCAGCAGCCGGCGGTGGTGGAAGCGGTGCCCCCAGGCCCCCACCGCGAGCGTTGCCAGCGCCGAGCCCAGCAGGGTGGCGGTGCTCAGCAGCCCCACCTCCCAGGTGCCGAAGCCCAGCGCCAGCAGGTAGGCGGGCAGCAGCACCGCCACGAAGCCGTCCACGAACGCCCGCAGCCCGCGGCTCAGAAGCAGCAGGCGCGCGTCGGGCGCGACACCGGCGGGCAGGATCATTTGGGGCGCCCGGTCGCTGTCACCGCACCTTGATCTCCACCCACAGGCGGTTCAACACCCGCCGGGTCTTGCGGTCGTAGTCCCTGAGTATCTGGAGCCGACGGAATTGTTCCGCTTCGGGGAACAGGTTGCGGTTGCCGGCGATGTCGGGGTTCACGTACTGCATGGCGACCCGGTTGGGGGTGGCGGCGCCGATGGTGTTGGTGAGGTCGGCGGAGGCATCGCCCTCGAGCCAGAACTCCATGAACTGGTAGGCGAGGTCGGGGCGCGGGCTGGACTTGTGGATCACCAGGGTGTCGAGGGCGAACACCCCGCCTTCCTTCGGCGTGGAGAAGGCGATGGAGAATTTCCGTCCCGCCTTCTTCGCGTCCTGCTGGGCAGTGTAGAGGTCGTTGGAGTAGCCGTGGGCCACCCAGATGTTGCCCACGGTGAGTTCCTTGATGTAGGACGTGGCGTTGAACGCGGCCCAGTAGGGCTTGGCGCGCAGGATCAGGTCCCGCGCCTGCTTGAGCTTGGCCTCGTCGGTCTCGTTGGCGGAGTGGCCCAGGTAGATCAGCGCGGCGGCGAACAGCTCGCGCTGGCTGTCCAGCACCGTAACCCGGCCCTTGAGCTTTTCCAGGTGCTTCGGCTCGAAGATCAGCGCCCAGGTGTCGGAGGGCAGCCCCAGCTCCCCCAGCTTCTCCACGTTATAGCCCAGGATGGTCAGGGTGTAGGCGTAGGGGATGGAAAAATCGTTCCCGGGATCGAACCATTGGTGCAGGAACTCGGGCTTGATGTTGGCCAGGCCCGGCAGCTTGTCCCGATCGAGG
>DASTHR010000202.1:0-12270 GCA_035718105.1 Burkholderiales bacterium | reverse complement strand
GCAGACCGGGCGCATTGCCGCCAAGACCCGCGACCTGCTCAAGCATGTGGGCGCTTCACTTCACACCGAGCACCTGATGGTGGGGCGCGCGGCGGTGAGCGACAAGCCGGAGATTCTGTGGGACGTGCCGGCGCTGGAGGGGCTTTACCTGCGGCTGGAGGACGAGTTCGAGCTCCAGGAGCGGCATGCGGCGCTGGAGCAAAAGCTGGGCCTGGTGACCCGCACCGCCCAGACCCTGCAGGACACCCTGGACACCATTCACTCCCTGCGGGTGGAGTGGTACATCGTGATCCTGATCGTGGTGGAGATTTTCCTCACCCTGTACGAGTTGTTCCTGCATCCCCCCTGAGCGCTGCCTTTCGAATCACCTGGACGCCTGCGAGGACGTTGGGCGTCCGCGCGTCATGGACATCACCGCCACGTCCGTAATCCTGCCTGGTGCCCGCTGCGGGAGATCGCCGGTCGAGCATTCGGCGGCGCCGGCCCATATGTCGGTGCGGGCAACGCCATACCCACAAAGGCGTCCGGGTAGTGGGATGGTCGCATTGCGCGTACGATCCCCTCGCCGCACTGCAGCGGCATCCATCATCCACTGATAGGGAGCACTCATCATGAATCTGAAACAACTGTTAATCACGTTGTTGGCGATGCTTATGGTCCCGTTCGCGACGGCATTCGGCGCCGAGTTCGGCACCGCCGCCGAAGCCAGGGCCATGCTGGAAAAGGCGGTGGCCGCCATCAAGGCCAACAAGTCCGATGCCCTGGCCAAGTTCGCCAAGGGCGAGGGCGGGTTCAAGGACCGCGACCTGTATCCTTTCTGCGTTGGCCCGGACGGAAAATTCAGCGCCCATCCGACGCTGGGCGGGACCAATGCGAAGGACCTCAAGGACAAGGCCGGCAAGCCCATCGGGGAGGAGTTCCTGAAGGTGGCGCAGGAAGGCAAGATCAGCGAGGTGGCCTACATGTGGCCGCGTCCCGGGAGCACGGAGCCGGTACAGAAGGTAAGCTACGTCACCAAGGTCGGCGACCAGGTGTGCGCGGTGGGTTACTACAAGTAACCGTTCTGCGGGCGGTGCCGTGACCGGCGCAGGGCCGCAATGGCCCTGCGCTTTTTTGCGTCCTGCCCCGCGGGATTCAGCCGGCGGCCGCGGGGGTGACGCGCGACGCGCGCTTGCGCTCGTGTTCCTTCAGGAAGCGCTTGCGGACGCGGATGTTCTTCGGGGTGATCTCCACCAGTTCGTCGTCGGCGATGAATTCCACCGCGTACTCCAGCGTCAGCGGGATCGGCGTGGTGAGGTTGATGGCCTCGTCCTTGCCCGCTGCGCGGATGTTGGTGAGCTGCTTGGTCTTCACCGGGTTCACGGTGAGATCGTTCTCGCGGCTGTGGATGCCGATCACCATGCCCTCGTACAGGCGGTCGCCGGGCTTGACGAACATGCGGCCGCGCTCCTGCAGCTTCCAAAGGGCGTAGGCCACCGCGTCGCCGTCCTCGGCCGAGATCAGTACTCCGTTGCGCCGGCCGGGGATATCGGGCTTGAGCGGTCCGTAGTCGTCGAACACGTGGCTCATCACGCCGGTGCCTCGGGTGAGGTTGAGGAACTCCGACTGGAAGCCGATCAGGCCCCGCGCCGGGATGCGGTAGTCGAGGCGGGTGCGCCCCTTTCCGTCGGACACCATGTCGGTCAATTCGCCGCGGCGCATGCCGAGGGCCTCCATCACCGCGCCTTGGTGGGTATCCTCCACGTCCACGGTGAGGGCCTCGAAGGGCTCGCACTCGACGCCATCGAGCACACGCGTGATCACCACCGGCCGCGCCACGGCGAGCTCGTAGCCCTCGCGGCGCATGTTCTCCAGCAGGATGGTGAGGTGCAGTTCGCCGCGCCCGGAGACCCGGAAGATGTCGGCGTCCGACGTTTCCTCAACCCGCAGGGCCACGTTGGTGTGCAGTTCCCGCTGCAGCCGGTCCCGCAACTGGCGGCTGGTGACGAATTTTCCTTCCTGTCCCGCCAGGGGCGAGTTGTTCACGTGGAAGGTCATGGTGAGCGTGGGCTCGTCCACCGGCAGCCAGGGCAGGGCCTCGGGCTGCTCCGGGTCGGCGAGTGTGACGCCGATCCCCACCGCCTCCACGCCCTCTATCTGGACGATGTCCCCGGCCACCGCCTCGGTCATGGGTACCCTCTCCAGGCCGCGGAATCCGTACACCTGGTTGACACGCGCCTTCTCCGGCTGGTCGTCAGCCGCCAGCACCAGGATGTTCTGGCCGGGCTTGAGGCGCCCCCGGGCGATGCGGCCGATGCCGATGCGCCCGGTGTAGGAGGAGTAGTCGAGGGCGCTGATGCGCAGCTGCAGCGGACCGTCCGGGTCACCGCCCGGCTCCGGGACGTGCTCGAGGACCGCGTCGAACAACGGGCGCATGTCGGAGCCCGGCTGCTTCCAGTCCAGGGACGCCCAGCCGTTCAGCGCCGAGGCGTACACCACATTGAAGTCCAGTTGTTCGTCGTTCGCGCCCAGCTTGTCGAAAAGGTCAAAGGTCTGGCTCACCACCCAGTCGGGCCGGGCGCCGTCGCGGTCCACCTTGTTGACCACCACGATGGGCTTCAGGCCCAGGCCCAGCGCCTTCTTGGTGACGAAGCGGGTCTGGGGCATCGGTCCCTCCACCGCGTCCACCAGCAGCAGCACGCCATCCACCATGGAGAGCACCCGCTCCACTTCCCCGCCGAAGTCGCGGTGGCCCGGCGTGTCCACGATGTTGATGTGGACGCCCTCGTAATCCACCGCCGTGTTCTTCGCCAGGATGGTGATGCCGCGCTCGCGCTCCAGGTCATTGGAGTCCATGACCCGCTCCGTCAGGTGCTGGTGGGCGGCAAAGACGCCCGACTGGCGCAGCAGCTTGTCCACCAGGGTGGTCTTGCCGTGGTCAACGTGGGCGATGATGGCGATGTTGCGGATGAGTTTCATGGCGAGCCGACTGCGGGAGAAACAAGGCCGCGCATTCTAGCACGGCAGCGTGACCGTCGCCTTCTTCGGGGGCGGGAGTCCTGGTGGTTGTGGGCCTGCCCCCGATCGGCTGCACGGACGGGGAAGGGGCGGGGCGGGTCAGCGCTCCAGGGCCTTGAGGGCGCTGGCGAGCCCGCGCGTGGAGAGCCGCGCCCGGGGGGCGAGCGCGGGGATGCGCGATCCGGGCAGCGCGGAAAATTCCACCTCGGTGGCGGAGGTTAGCAGGCCGACAAGCGCCGAATCCACGACGAAGCTTGCGGCGAACCAGCCGTCACCGGCGGCCTGCCAGCCGTCGCTGACCACAGTCAGTCCGGCGACGCCGGGCGGCGCGCTGGTGTCCCGGAAACGCAGGTCCTGAACGCCGCGAACCGTGAACTCCCGGGCCAGTTCATCCTCGGCGAGCCAGCCCTGGCGAATGCGGTAACGCGCGACGCCGGCGAGCCTCCGGTCTTCGCGCCGCAGTTCCAGGATCACGACGGCGTCGCGCCCCGCGACGCGCTGCGTTACCGATGCGACGAGCTGTCCCTGGTCCGTTGCCGCGAGATTCCATTGACCCAGGGGTGGCTCCTGGTTGTCGACGTTGAGTTCCCGGGCCGCCCCGGGTGCGAGGCGCATGACCCGGTCCGGCGAGGTGGTGGCGGCCAGGTCGAGAAAGCGCCGCTCGACCCCCATTTCGTCCAGGTAGGCCGCGAGCGTCGCCATCATCATCTGGGTGCGCGAATCCCCGACGTCGCCCTCCGCGCCGTAGAACTGGTGCAGCCCATAGTGCCCGCCCTCGGCCACGGTTCTCGAGATGCCTCCCAGCAGGGCATAGGCGCAGGCCGAAAAACAAACCGGAGCCTGTACCAGAACCCGCGGCGGTTCGCCGAGCCGCGACTGTTCCACGTAGGGACCGCCGATGTAGGTGTCCAGTCCCGCGGCGCGGATCTGCCGCCCGAGTTCCAGTCCGGCATCGAGATTGCCGCCGCGGCTGTTGAAATGTATGCGCGCCGACTGGCCACGGGCCTGCAGCTGCTGGAGCAGCTCGCGGAAGCGTTCCGGCGTATCTGCGGTGATCGAGCCCTGGGCCAGCACATAGGGCTCGCAGGCCTCGCAGGGGGTGCGCAGGGCGAAACTCATGGGATCGGGGGGGCGTTGGGCCCCGGCCTCGCTGGCGCACACGCAGGCGAGCAGCGCCAGGCCCGCCAGCCAAGCATGCGGCGCGGCACCCGCGGGCTCGGAAGCCCGCGGCCGCGGGTGATCCGGCGCCGGATCGCCGATCGCAGACATCGTGGGTGGGTTCATGGGCGCGATGATGCCACGAATTGCGCTTCGAACAGTTCCAGCAGCGCTGCGGGGTCCACCGGCTTTCGGGCCAGCGCCCGAACCCCGCTCTCAACGAGCCGGGCTTCCTCGATGCCCTCCCCGTATCCCGTGTAGAGGATGATCGGCAGTGACGGCCGCATTCGGGAAATTGCCCGGGACAGTTCCAGGCCGGTGAGCCGGGGCATGGTCTGGTCGGTGATGACCAGGTCGAACGCATCGGGGCGCCCGCGGATCGCCTCCAGAGCCTCGGTCGGGTCGCGAAGCACGGTCACATCCATGCCGCGTCCTTCCAGCAGGTCGCGCATGAACTCGCCAACCATCTCTTCGTCCTCCACCACCAGCACCCGCCCGGCGGAGGTCGCGCCCGTCACGCGGCCCGGTACCGGGGCGGCCATCGCGCTGTCCGTTCCCGTTCGCGGCGCGAGGGCGGGAAACAGCACCCGGAAGCAGGCGCCGCCGCGGGGCGGCGATTCCACCACCACGTGTCCCCCATGCTCGTGGACGATACCGTGTACCGTGGAGAGCCCCATGCCGCTGCCCTTGCCCACCTCCTTGGTGGTGAAAAAGGGTTCGAAGATGCGGTCCAGGATCGAAGCCGGGATGCCTGGCCCGGAGTCCTGCACCGCGAGTTCCACAAACTCGCCGGCGACGCGCTCGCGGCAGGACGTGCATTCCATCGCGGTGCCCGCACGCCGGCGGGCGGCGACTTCGACCCATCCGAAACCCGCCGTTGCATCCCGCGCATTGATGCACAGGTTCAGCAGTATCTGCTCCAGCTGCACCGGGTCCAGCATTACCGCGGGCAGGTCCTCCTGCAGCGCGGTGCGCAGTTCCAGGGTGGCGGGAAGTGCCGGGCGCAACAGTTTCACGGACTCCCGCACCAGGGGCGCCAACGAAAGGGGACGGGGCTCCCCACGGCGTCCCCGGGAGAAGGTGAGCATCTGCTGGATCAGGTCCCGGGCGCGCTGGCAGGAGAGCTGCGCCTGCTCGAGGTACTTGCCGAGCCGCGGATCGGCGAACCGGGCCTGGCGTTCGGCCGCCAGCGCCACATAACCCATGATGCTGGTGAGGATGTTGTTGAAGTCGTGGGCGATGCCGCCGGTCAGATGGCCGATGGCCTCCATCTTCTGGGCCTGCCGCAGCTGCGACTCCAGACGGCGGCGCTCGTCCTCTGCCCGCCGGCGCTCGGTGGCGTCCCGCAGGTAGGCGATGAACATATCGCCTTCGCCGCTGCGCGCGATGCCGATGGCGAGACTGGCCGGGAACACGGTGCCGTCGGCGCGGCGGGCGGTGACCTCGATGCGCCGTCCCCGCTCCGGGCCGCCGCACGCCGCCAGATAGGGAGCCATGCAGTCGCCGGCCGGCGGCGGCGCCGGCGCCGGCGGAACCACCAGGTCGCTGATCGGGCGGCCGAGGGCCGCATCGCGTCGGTAGCCGAAACAGCGCTCCGCGGCGGCGTTGAACTCGATCACCGTGCCCGAACCGTCCAGGCCGATGACGCAGTCCAGGGCTGCCTCGATGGTGGCCCGAAGCCGCGCCTCGCTGCGCTTCAGCGCCTCCTCGCGCTCCTTGCGCCCGGTGATCTCCCGGGTGATCGCGAGAAGCCGCCGCCGGCCCGCGATGTTCGCGGGGGCCAGGGATACCTCGTCCCAGTGCAGGCTGCCGTCGCGATTCCTGCGGTGCCACTCGAAGCGCTGCGGCGATCCCGCCTTTGCCGCTTCGATCTGGCGCGCGGCCTCCTGCGCGGTGTAGGGCGGGACCCCGCTGCTCAGGTCGGCCACGCCGAGTCGCAGCAATTCTTCGCGCTGGTAGCCATAGGTGGCGCAGGCCTTGGGATTGACGTCCACGATGGCGCCACTGTCCCAGTCATGGACGAAGATGGCGTCCTCGCTCGCCTCGAAGATGGCACGGTAGCTGGCCTCGGAGTCGCGCAGGGCCTGCTCCGCCTGCTGGCGCTCGATCTCCGCCATCGCGCGGACCGCGAAGATCTTCATGATCGCCTCCGTGAACGCCGGGTCGGGCAGGGTCCCGCGGGACACCACGGAGATCAGCCCCAGGGGTTGCCCCCGGGAATCGTTGAGCGGAAAGCCGGCATAGCTCTGGAGCCCCAGCCTGCGAAAATCCGAGTCATTGGGAAACAGCTCGGCCAGGCGCGAGGCGTAGTAGCGGAACTTCCTGCCCACCACGGTTTCGCAGGGGGTGCCGGCGCGTCCGTATTCGAAGTTTTCCTCCACCCTGCCGTCCATGTAGAACGCCTTCATGCGGAGCCGGTCGGGGCAGTCGCCGATGTGTACGGCGATGAATGCCACGTCGGCGCGCAGGATGGTGGCCAGGTAGCGCACCAGTTCCTGAAACACGGTGGGTCCCTCGGCCGATGACACGGCCAGCGCGGCGTCCCGCAGCGCTTCCTCGTGCCGCTTTCGGTCGGTGATGTCAGTGGCGATGCCGCAGACCGCGTAGGGATTCCCGGCCCGGTCAAACAGCGGAAACTTGACCGCGAGGTAGGTGTGGACCCCGTCGTCGTGGGGCGCCTGCTCCTCGACTTCCAGGGGCTCCCGGGTTTCCAGCACCTTCTGGTCATTGGCGCGAAAGCGTTCGGCGAGTTCCGGATCAAACAGGTCGCCATCCCGGCTCCCGATGATCTCGGCTTCGCGCCTGTTGAAAAGGTCCCGGAAGCGGCGGTTCGCAAACAGGTAACGGCCCCCGTTATCCTTCACGAATACCACTGCGGTGGTGTTCTCCAGGATCTGTTGCAGGCGCGATTCCGTGTCCGCGAGCGCCTGCTCGGCGCGCTCCAGCCGCGACAGGTCCCGCACCCGCAGGAGCAGCCTGCGGGCGCCACCCACCGTGATCGCCTCGAGGTGCACCAGGGTGTGCGCCCGGGAGCCGTCCGGACGGACGAACTCCCACTCGAACCATTGCGGCAGCCCGGAGAGCGCGCTTTCCACCCGCTGGCGGCCCACGATGTCGGAGGCAGCGCCGTCGGGCTGGAGCGGAGGGCAGAATTCCAGCGGCGACCGGCCGATCAGCTCCGCCCTGGGGCGCCCGGTGAGGCGGCAGGCCTCCTCATTGCAGTCCTCGACGCCCTGCGCCATAAGGAACACCGCCAGGCCTTCGGCGCCCAGCAGGCCCGAGAAGGCGTCGTCGTTGCGGTGCAGGTGTCGCATCGGTGGATTCGCGGTCGCGCTGTTGAAAAGCCTGAGGGAAAGTGTAGCCGTCGTCCCCGGGGAACGCAGCGGGTGTTACACCCCCGCAACCAATGAAACGCTGCGGTTACAAGAGCGCCTCGGAACCACTATGGCTGGGCGTTTCCGGCGGGGACAAACATGTACCCCGTGCCGCGCACCGTGCGGATCAGCCGTGGCCGTCCGGCATCCGCCTCGATCTTCCTGCGCAGGCGGGCAATTCGGATGTCGATCGACCGGTCAAAGGGTTCCCACTCCCGGTTGCGGGTGAGGGTCAGCAGCTGGTCGCGGCTGAGAACCTGGTTGGGGTGCTCGACGAAAACCTGGAGCAGGTTGTACTCCATGGCCGTGAGGGGAATCTCGCGGCCGGTCCCGTCGAACAGGCGATGGGAGGCGAGGTCCAGGGAACACTCGCCCACCGCCACCCGCCGCGCAGCGGCTGGCGCGGGGTTTCGCGCTTCTGGAGAAACCTGATAACGCCGCAGCACGCTCTTCAGGCGCGCCAGCAGTTCCCGGGGGTCGAAGGGCTTTGCGAGGTAGTCGTCGGCGCCCATTTCCAGGCCCACGATCCGGTCCACCACGTCGCCCTGCCCGGTGACCATGATGATGCCGAGGTTGTGATGCTCACGCAGGTGGCGGGCGAGGGTAAGCCCGTCTTCTCCAGGGAGTTTCAGGTCCAGCAGGATCACGTTGGGGACGCGCTGCTGCAGGGCCGCGCGCATCTCGGCGCCGCTGCCGGCCTCCGCGACGTCGTAGCCATGCTCCGAGAGGTACTCCCGGAGCATGGCGCGCACATCGCGGTCATCCTCGACGATCAGGATCCTCGCTTCCCTCGACATGGCAATCCCGGCTTGCGTGGGGTCCCCGCCATTATATGCCCTGCGGGCGAAATCGCCGGCGGCGCCCCGGCGGTTACAAAGCGATACAAACATTTTCCCGACTGAAATTCGCCGGCTACACCGGGGCCGTAGTCTGCACTCCATGGCATGAGGCATGCGCCGGCCAGCGCGCCAGGGCAGCCATAGAAAAGGAGGACGTTCATGAACGCGCAGCGGGACGCCGGTCCGAAAGGCCGGACATGGGTGCGGCGCTGGGTTGATGCCTTGCGGCGCCGGTGGGCAACCGGGGCGGCCGCCTGGGAGAGGCGGCGCCGATTGCGCCG
This sequence comes from Burkholderiales bacterium, assembly GCA_035718105.1. GTDB lineage: Bacteria > Pseudomonadota > Gammaproteobacteria > Burkholderiales > UBA6910 > UBA6910. Next base: position 3,621 of record DASTHR010000202.1, on the reverse strand, counting down.
CCAGATCAGGGCGCTGGAGGGCCTCGATGCCCGGGAACTCAAGGATATTGGCCTGGGGCCCGGTGAAATACCGTCGCTGGCGGCGGAACTGGTGGGTTGCGCCTCGGGGACAAGGCGGCGGATCCGCACCGGGGCGCATTGAGGGCGCCGGGCAGGCGACGAGGGTCCCCGCCCCCGGGGCGGGTTCTGAGTGACGGCAACGAGAGGAGCAGGAGCATCATGAAGGCGAGCGCGAATGTCTTGATCGATTTCTCGGGTTCGGCGGACTCGGGCGATTTGGCCGGGGTCGAGAAGGCCCTGGGGGAGTTAACCGGGGTTGGGATGGTCACGCCGGCCCGGAAACCGGAGCGGGTATTGATGGTGTGGTACGACCCCCTGGTTGTCAGCACCCGGGAAATCCGGGCCCGGGCCGTCCGGAATGGCCTGACGGCCCGGCTCGTGGGACTGTGAACGCAATACATTTCTCAACCAGACAGAAGGAGGGTGGTCATGCAAGTGGCACAAAACCAGATCGGCGGCACCCGCTACGCGCGGTGCATCGAGGCCTCCAAGCGCGTCCGCTGGGAGATTGACCGAGACGTGATCCGCGGGCGTCAGCTTGATTTCAGCAAGAAGTTCGTTCCGGACGGACTCTCGAGGGTGGATCGCCTGGAGTTCCTCCGCGCCGACCAGAAGAGGTTCCTGAGCCAGATCCAGGGGCGCACCTACGCCAACATGTTCGGGCTGGTGGAGCGCTTCATCGGCGCCAAGATCCTGGAAGTGAGCCGGGAGCACTGGCTCGGCGACCAGGTCGCCCTGGAGGCCCTGGTGCGCTTCACCGACGAGGAGCTGAAGCACCAGGAGCTGTTCCGGCGCCTGGAGCGGATGAGCGGAGAGGGCATGCCCGAGGGCTACGCCTTCCTGCCCCAGCCCAATGACGTGGCGTCAGTGGTGCTCGGAAAGTCCACCTGGGCGGTGCTGGGTCTCACCTGCCACATCGAGCTGTTCACCCAGATCCACTACCGGCAAAGCATAGAGCCGGACGCGAACCTGTCCGAGCTCTGGAAGGACGTGTTCCTGTATCACTGGAAGGAGGAATCCCAGCACGCCATTCTCGACGAGTTGGAGTGGTTGCGGGAGGATGCCCGGCTCTCGCCGCAGGAACGCGACCGCGCCGTGGACGACCTGATCGCGCTGGTGGGGGCGGTTGACGGGCTGATGCAGATGCAGGCGCGGGCCGACGCCGACTACTTCCTGGCGTCCGAGGGGCAGGCGTTCCCGGAGGAACAGGCGCGGCGGCTGCGGGATACGGTGCTGGCCGCCTACCGCTGGCAGTACATAGTCTCCGGCGTCGAGGATACGCGGTTCCAGCAGATCCTCGGGGGAATGATCACCGAAGCCCAGGGGCAGCGGGTGGGCAAGGCACTGGAACCGATACGGCTGGCGACGGAGGCGGTGCACTGAGCTGAGGGCGCGAACCGCCGAGCGGGGCAGACCGATAAGGAGAGAAGCGATGAGGCTGGACATGAACGGAATTCGCGGATGGCACTGGCTGGTCCTTGCAGTGCTTGCGCTTCTGCCCGGGACATTCCTGCTGCTGCCGCTGTTCTCCTGGTTCCTCGCCCGCAGGGGCACGGCGACCGTGGGCGAGTAAGGGATGGATACCTCCAGACGCGGAATCGGATGGTGGTACTGGCTTGCCACCCTTGTCGCGATGGCCATGGGGTTGGCGGGCTGGGGTCCGGGATACGCCATCGCCCTGGGGACGACGGCGGTCCACGGCATCCACTATCTCGCGCGGGGGCATCGCCCCTCGACCCTGCCGATGCAGGTGCGCATCGCCTACCTGGGCATCCTCGCCCTCGGGCTGTGGCCGCCATTGTCCCTCCTGCACTGGATGCAACTGGCGGGAACCTCGGCGCTGCTGGCATTCGACTACTGCCCGCTGGCGCGGACTCTGTCGCTGATGCCCTGGAACCGGCGGGTGCCGCTGACGGGGCGGCTGGTACTGCGCGTGCTTCTTGCGCCCCCAGTGCGGGGCAGCGCCCTGGCGCTGGTCAACGCAGCGCAGCAATGAGAGGCCCTGCTGAACGTCTCGCGTGGCTGTTTGATCTAGGTTAATGGCGACCCCGGCCGAGTGGTTTTTACTTCCGGCCGGGGGGAGCCATGATCGAAATCCCGGTGCGCGAGACATTCTGGAACATCCCGGCCTGGGCCGTGGTGGGCGTTTACCTGGGGGGTGCCATCGCGGTGGCGGTTTTCGCCTGGGGAGTTGGAAGGCGCATCCTGCTCTGGCGGCAGGGCGGGCCGGAGGTGCGGTGGGATCATATCCCGCAGCGGGTGGCCCGGTTGATTCGGGAGGTGCTGTTTCAGGAGCGCATCCTGTCCCAGCCCTATCCCGGGATCATGCACGCCGCCCTGTTCTGGGGCTTCCTGGCGCTGTTCGGCGGCACCGCCATCGCGACGATAGACTGGGAGATCACCCGGACGCTGTTCGACTTCCGGGTGCTGAACGGGCCGTTCTACCTGCTGTTCGAGCTGACGCTCGATCTCGCCGGGCTGTTCCTGCTGCTGGGGCTCGGGTTGGCGGTGTGGCGGCGCTTCGTGAAGCGGCCGTCGCGCATCGAGCCGGCGGGCAAGTTCGCTTACGCACTGGCAATCCTGTTCGTCATCACCCTCACCGGTTTCCTCATGGAGGGCGCGCGGCTCGCGGCGACGCAGCCCGCGTGGGGGCCGTGGTCGCCGGCGGGCTGGGCCGTCGGCCGGGGACTGCTCGCCATGGGCTTGGGCGAGGGGACGCTGCGCGGGCTGCATTTTTCCCTGTGGCTGGCCCATGCCGCCATCGTGTTCGGATTCATCGCCCTGATCCCCCGCAGCTATTTCGCGCACCTGGTGGCGACGCCGCTGAACATCTTTTTCTCCAGGCTGAGGCCCAAGGGGGCTCTGGCGAAGATCGAGAAACTCGAGGAGCAGGAGAGCTCCGGCGTGTCGAAGGTCGAGCAGTTTTCCTGGAAGCGCCGGCTGGATTTCGACGCCTGCGTCGAGTGCGGGCGCTGCCATGACATCTGCTGCGCGCAGCAGAGCGGCGGGGTGCTGAGTCCGAAGCAGGTGATGGTGAAGCTCAAGCGCGCCATGCTGGACGGCGACACCCGGCCGCTGCACGGCGAACTCATCAGCGCGGACGAACTCTGGGACTGCACCACCTGCGCGGCCTGCGCACGGGAGTGCCCGGCGCGCCTGGACATCGTGGACACCATCGTGGACCTGCGGCGCCACCTGGGCATGGAGCGGGGGGAATTCCCCCCCAGCGTCGCGCAGGCCCTGCGCCACATCGAACGCGCCGGAAATCCCTGGGGCCTGGATCCCGGCGGGCGGCTGGCCTGGGCCCGGGGACTCGAGCTGCCGCTGATGGAGCCGGGCAGGGAAGTGGAATACCTATACTGGGTGGGCTGCTCCGCCGCCTACGACGCGGACAGCCAGAAAATCGCCCGCTCCGTGGTGGCGCTCCTCCGGGAGGCGGGTGTCTCCTTCGGCGTGATGGCGGAAGAGCGCTGCCACGCCGAAGCGGCGCGGCGCCTGGGGGACGAATACCTGTACCAGACCGCCGCCGCGGAGAACATCGGCAATCTCGGAAAATATTCG
>DASTHR010000201.1:0-15123 GCA_035718105.1 Burkholderiales bacterium | reverse complement strand
CTTTGACGAGACCTACTCGCAGGACGTGAAGCGGCGCATCGCCGGCATCCAGCCCCTGGACTTCACCCGCATGGGGGTCGCCATCCGGCACCTGAGCAGGCTGCTGGCGCAGGTCCAGGCACGCACCCGGCTACTCGTCACCCTCTCCGACGGCAAGCCCGACGACCACTACGACGGCTACCGGGGGCAATACGGGATCGAGGACACCCGGCAGGCCCTGATCGAGACCAAGCGGCTGGGCATCCATCCCTTCTGCATCACGATTGACCGGGAAGCGCGGGACTACCTCCCCCACATGTACGGCGCGGTAAACTGGACGCTGGTGGACGATGTGGCCCGGCTGCCGCTCAAGGTGGCGGACATCTATCGCCGCCTGACGAGTTGAGGAGTCACGGATGTTACCGGGGAAAGGCTACAACGAGATCAGCGTCGGCGACAGCTTCGAATCCGCCATGACCATCACCGAGACCCACCTGGTGCTGGGCGCCGGACTGATCGGGGACTTCAATCCCCTGCACGTGAACCAGCAGCGCGCCGAGGCCAGCCGATTCGGCGGGCGCGTCCTCCACGGCGTGATCACCAGCGCCATCATGGGTGGCCCCATGGGCATGGTGTTCCACGGCACGGCCATCGCCTACCTGGAACACAATTGCCGCTTCCGCGCCCCGGCGCGGCCCGGCGACACCCTCACCACGATCTGGACCATCAGCGAGAAGCAGCCCAAGCCCGAGCATGGAGGCGGCATCGTGGTGATGCGGGGAGAGTGTCGCAACCAGCACGGCACCCTGGTGGCGGAGGCCAGCGGAAAAATGCTGCTCAGCGAAAATCCGCCGCCGTCTGCTCCAGGGCCGCGTTGATCAGCCGCCGGGCGATGCTCAGCGAAGGTGGCAGCTCCGGCAGGCGCCCCGGGGAATACCAGCCTGCGTCCTCGATCTCCGGGTCCGCGAGGCGGATCTCGCCGCCGGCGTGCTCCGCGCTGAACGCCATCATCAGGGAGTGGGGAAACGGCCAGGACTGGCTGCCGAAATAGCGCAGGTTCGCGATCTCGACCCCCACTTCCTCGCGCACCTCCCGTGCCGCGCATTCCTCCAGGGTTTCCCCCGGTTCGACGAATCCGGCGAGCGCGCTGTACATCCCCGGGGGAAAACGGGGCGAGCGGGCCAGCAGCAGCTCCGCCCCGCGACGGATGAGGATCATGACCACGGGAGACAGCCTGGGATAGTAGAGCTGGCCGCAGGCGCCGCACTCCCGGGCACGCTCCCCGCCCCTGAGCACCGTGGGTGTGCCGCAAGCTCCGCAATAACGGTGGCAGCGGTCCCATTCCATGATCTGGAACGCCCGCGATGCCAGGGCGAAGAATTCGCCGTCCACGCGCGGCAGCAGCCGCCGCAGTCCCTCGAACACCCAGCCGGCCGGCGGATCTGCGCCCGGCGCCAGTTCCGCCGCGTACACGGCGTGCCCGTCGAGGTGGCCGATGTACTGCTCGCGCAGTGGCTCAAGCCCCAGGCTCGCCGCGCTTTCCGCCTGCGGCACCCGTACGCTGTCCGGGACAACCGGAACCAGCAGCCTGTCACCGCGAAAAATGAACCAGAGCGCCCCAGGCGCGAGCCCGGCAGGCGGAACGAGGCCGGGGGAAAGCTTGCCGCTCAATGGCGCGCGCCGGCTCAGGGCTCCGCCTGGGTGTCCACCAGGGAGCCAAGATCCTCCAGAGGCGGCAGTTCCTCCAGGGAGCGCAGGCTGAGATCGTCCAGGAACTGCCGCGTCGTGCCGTAGAGCGCCGGGCGCCCGGGCACCTCGCGGTGACCCACCACTTCGATCCAGCCCCGCGTCTCCAGGGCCTTGATGATCTGGGTCGACACCGTCACGCCGCGGATATCCTCGATGTCACCCCGGGTCACCGGCTGGCGATAGGCGATGATCGCCAGGGTTTCCATCACCGCGCGGGAATACTTCGGCGGCTTCTGGGGATTGAGGCGGTCGAGGAAGGTCTGGAATTCCGGCCGCGCCTGGAACCGCCAGCCGCTGGCCACGGATACCAGCTCGACGCCGCGGCCGGACCAGTCCTCGCGCAGCTCGTCCAGCAGCTTGCGCAGGGGCTCGGCGCCCAGCTCGTCGTCGAACAGGCGTTTCAGCTCGGTCAGCGGCAGCGGCTCCTGGGCCGTCAGCAGCGCGGTCTCCAGGACCAGCTTCGCCCGCGCCGGATCCAGCGTGTCAACAAAGGACTCAGGCGGGGGTGAGGAAATTGCTTGCTCGGACATAGATGGTCCCCAGCACTTGGGGTTGGGTCACGACAATGAGGTTTTCCTTGGCCAGCTCCAGCACCGCGAGCAGCGTCACCACCAGCACCGGCACGCCCAGCTCCGGCTGGAACAGCTCGCCGAACTCCACGAATTCGCGGTCGCCGAGGCTGCGCAGGATGCGGGTCATGTGCTCTCGCACCGAGAGATGCTCCCGCGTCACCTTGTGGTGGCGGTTGATCCGGGCCCGGGTCACCAGCGCGAGCCAGGCGCCGCGCAGGTCGTCGGCGTTCACGTCCGGGAGGCGCTGCGCCATGCGCTCCATCCAGACCCGCGCCAGGGTGAAGTCGCGCTCCGCCTGGGGCTGCCGGTCCAGCGTCTGGGCCGCCAGCTTGATGCGCTCGTACTCGAGGAGCCGGCGCACCAGCTCGGCGCGGGGATCCGCTTCCTCCGAGACGGCGGCGGGCGGGCGCGGCAGCAGCATGCGCGACTTGATCTCGATCAGCATCGCCGCCATCAGCAGGTACTCCGCCGCCAGCTCCAGCCGGGTGGCGCGCATCATCTCCACGTACACCAGGTACTGGCGGGTGATCTCCACCATGGGGATGTCCAGCACGTCCAGGTTCTGGCGACGGATGAGATAGAGCAGCAGGTCCAGCGGCCCCTCGAAGGCATCGAGGATGACCTCCAGCGCGTCCGGCGGGATGTAAAGGTCCCGCGGCAGCTCCAGCATGGGCTCGCCGTGGATGCGCGCCACGGGCGCGAGCTCCATGCTCTCCTGGGCTTGTACCGGCGCCTCGCTCATTCCGGACCCTGGGCCTTGTTCCTCACGCCTTGTAACTCAGACATAGTTGAGGCCCATGGCCTCCTTGACGTCGCGCAGGGTCTGCTGCGCGAGATGGCGCGCTTTCTCGCAGCCGTCGGCGATGATGTTGCGCACCAGGGTCGGGTCCTCGGCGTAGTCCCGGGCGCGCTCGCGCATGGGCTCCTGTTCCGCCAGCACCGCCTCGATCACCGGCTGCTTGCACTCGAGGCAGCCGATCCCGGCGCTGCGGCATCCCTCCTGCACCCAGTCGCGGCGGCGGGGATCCGAGTACACCAGGTGGAACTGCCACACCGGGCATTTCTCCGGATTTCCGGGATCGGCGCGCCGCACCCGCGCCGGGTCGGTAGGCATGGTCTTGATCTTCTTCGCGATGTCGTCCGCGTCCTCGCGCAGGCCGATGGTGTTGTTGTAGGACTTGGACATCTTCTGGCCATCCAGGCCCGGCATGCGCGACGCCTCGGTGAGCAGCGCCTCCGGTTCCGACAGGATCACCTTGCCGCCGCCCTCCAGAAAACCGTACAGGCGCTCCCGGTCCCCGAGGGCGAGGTTCTGCTGCTCCTCGAGCAGCGCCTTGGCCGAGGCCAGCGCCTGCTCGTCACCCTGCTCCAGGTAGCGGGTGCGCAGCTCGCGGTAGAGGCGGCCCTTCTTGGACCCGAGCTTCTTCACCGCCGCCTCGGCCTTGTCCTCGAAGCCGGGCTCGCGGCCGTAGATGTGGTTGAAGCGCCGCGCGATCTCCCGGGTGAACTCGATGTGCGGAACCTGGTCCTCCCCCACCGGCACCTTGGTGGCGCGGTAGATCAGGATGTCCGCCGCCTGCAGCAGCGGGTAGCCCAGGAACCCGTAGGTGGAAAGGTCCTTCTCGGTGAGTTTCTCCTGCTGGTCCTTGTAGGTCGGCACCCGCTCCAGCCAGCCCAGGGGCGTGATCATGGACAGCAGCAGGTGCAGTTCGGAATGCTCCGGCACTTCGGACTGGATGAACAGGATGGCCTGCGCCGGGTCCACCCCCGCCGCCAGCCAGTCGATCACCATGTCCCACACGTTGTCCTCGATGACCTGGGGCTCGTCGTAGTGGGTGGTGAGGGCATGCCAGTCGGCAACGAAGAAGTAGCACTCGGCCTCGTGCTGCAGTTTCACCCAGTTCCTGAGCACACCGTGGTAGTGCCCCAGGTGCAGGCGCCCGGTGGGGCGCATGCCGGAGAGGATACGTTCCGTGAACATGGTTATTTTAAGACTCAGACTTGAAAGGCGAACGATATCAGGGTGCGCAGCAGCGCCACGAAGGGCCACAGGATGCGGTCCAGCACCCCGGCCAGTAACAGCGCCAGCAGGATGATGATGCCGTAGGGCTCGATCATGGAATAGCGGTAGGCGGCACGCGACGGCAACAGGCTCACCATCATCCGCCCCCCGTCCAGCGGCGGTATCGGCAGCAGGTTGAGCACCATCAGCAGCAGGTTGACATTGATTCCAGCCATCGCGATGCGCTCGAGAGGGACCGCAAAGTACTGCGGCAGCAGCAGCGCCACCTTGATCATCAGTGCCCAGCCGAGCGCCATCACGAGATTCGCCCCGGGTCCGGCCGCCGCCACCCACAGCATGTCGCGCTTGGGATGGCGCAGGTTGCCGAAATTTACCGGCACCGGCTTGGCCCAGCCGAACAGGAAGCCGGCGCCGCCGGAAAGGCTGCTTAGCACCAGCAGGCCCACCGGCACGGCGATCGTGCCCACCGGGTCGATATGGCGCACGGGATTCAGGCTGATGCGCCCCTGGGCGTAGGCGGTCAGGTCGCCGAAATGCTTCGCGACGTAGCCGTGGGCGGCCTCGTGCAGGGTGATGGCAAAGATGACGGGCAGGGCATAAATGCTCAGCGTCTGGATCACTGACTCCATTTGGGGATTTTATCAGATGCAGCCAACCACCCCCGAGGGGACGGATGGATCAAGCCGCGAGGCCGAGGCGCCCGAGGTCTCCCCTGCCCTGGCGCGCGACCACGGTTTCGGGGCCGGTGATGTCCAGCACCGTGGTGGGTTCGAACCCGCAGGAACCGGATCCGATGATCAGTTCCACGCGCCGGCCAAGCCGCTCGCGGATTTCGTCGGCGTCATTGAGGGGATGCTCGTCCCCGGGCAACAGCAGTGTCGAGCTGAGGATCGGTTCGCCCAGTTCCGCCAGCAGGGCGAGCGCCACCGGATGGTCCGGGATGCGCACGCCGATGGTGCGGCGCTTGGGGTGCTGCAAACGCCGCGGCACCTCCTTGGTGGCCTCCAGGATGAAGGTGTAGCTGCCGGGGAATGCCGACCGCAGGAGCCGGAACTGCCGGTTGTCCACCCGGGCGTAGTGCGCGATCTCCGACACGTCGCGGCAAACCAGGGTGAAATGGTGCTTTTCATCCACGCCGCGGATGTCGCGGATGCGCTCCATGGCGTCCTTGTCCCCGATCTGGCACCCCAGCGCGTAACAGGAATCGGTCGGATAGACCATCACGCCGCCCGCGCGCAGGATTTCCGCCGCCTGGCGGACCAGCCGCGGCTGAGGATTCTCCGGATGGATGGAGAAGAACTGGGACATGGGCGAATCAGTGAGCGAACCCCGCCGGGCCCCATACCGGGACGCAGCCCGGGGGCAGTTCCGGCATGCGTCCCAGTTCGAAATAGCTCTCCCCCGGGCCATGGAAATCCGAACCCGAGGAGGCGAGCAGGCCGAAAGTCGCTGCGTGCCGCGCGAACTCGGCGCTCTGGCGCGGCGCGTGACTGCCGCTCACCACCTCGATCGCCGCGCCGCCCAGATCCTTGAACTCGCCCAGCAGGGCAGCCAGGTTGGTGGCTCCAATCTCGTAGCGCCCGGGGTGGGCCAGCACCGCGATGCCTTCGGCCCCGCGAATCCAGTTCACGGCTTCGTCCAGGCCCGCCCACTGGTGGGAAACATAACCGGGCCGGCCCTTCACCAGGAAGCGGCGGAACACCCGCTTCACGTCCCGGGCGCGTCCCTGCTCCACCAGGAAACGGGCGAAGTGAGTGCGGGAGAGCAGCCGCGGACTGCCCGCGAGGCGCAGCGCCCCCTCGAAGGCGCCGGGGATCCCGACGCGGGCCAGGGATTCCCCCATGCGCCGGGCGCGCTCCTCGCGACCCCTGCGCAGCGCCTCCAGACCACCGCACAGGTCGGCGTTTCCGGCATCGATTCCCAGCCCCACAACGTGAATAGTATGATTGCGCCAGGTCACCGAGACCTCGACTCCGGGAACAAAGGCCATGCCGAGTTCCGTCGCGGCGGCGCCAGCGGCCGCCAGCCCGTCCAGATCGTCGTGATCGGTAAGCGCCAGCATCGTGACCCCCTGCGCGGCGGCGCGCCGCACCACCTCGGCGGGCGCAAGAAGGCCGTCGGAAACGGTCGAGTGGCAATGAAGATCAATCCCTGGCATTTCGATCCCTTAAGGAGCCGGCATCATAGCAAATCCACCGCCCATGCAGAACGCGCCGGGGGAAACCGTCGGCTACTTCGAGCACGACGCCGACATCGGGATTGTGGGCCGCGGGCCGACCCTGGAGCGCGCCCTCGAGGCCGCGGCGCAAGCGGCATTCGCCATCATGGCGGAGCCCTCGGCCATTGCGCCGGAGCGGGAACTGCGGGTCCAGTTCGAGGAAGCGGATCCGGAGTTCGCGTTGGTGACCTGGATCAATGCGCTGCTGGCGCAATCCCGGGAGCAGGGGCTCGCCTTGTGCCGCTTTGAACTCGCCCGGGAAAACGACCGCTGGCGCGGTCGTGCCTGGGGGGCGTCCTGGCGCGAGGGCCAGGAGCGCGGCACGGAAGTCAAGGGCGCCACCCTCACCATGCTCTCGGTAAAGCGGACGGCAGCGGGCTGGGAAGCGCGCTGCGTGGTGGACGTCTAGAATTCGGGTTGAGGGCGATTGACGGGCGCCGAGTCCTGTTCCGTCCGCCCCCCACTCCCATGGACATTGCCAAGCTGAGGCAGGTCACGCCCTGCTCCTGGAGCCTCCCCGCCCGCGAGGATGACACCCGTGCGCCGGTGCTGCTCTACGGCACCCGCGAACTGCTCGCGACCATGGACGACAAGGTGCTGGAGCAGATCGCCAACGTCGCCTCCCTACCCGGGCTGGTGGGGGCCGCCATGACCATGCCGGACGCCCACTGGGGCTATGGCTTCCCCATCGGCGGCGTCGCCGCCTTCGATGCCGATGCCGGCGGGATCATTTCCGCCGGCGGTGTCGGATTCGACATCTCCTGCGGCATCCGCTGCCTTCGCACCGACCTTCACCTGCCCGACATCGCGCCGCGCCTCGAAGCGCTGGCGGAGGCCCTTTTCCGCGCCATCCCCGCCGGAGTCGGGCAGGAGGGAGAGTTCCGGCTCTCGCCTAGGGAACTGGACGCGGTGCTGGAAGGAGGGGCGCAATGGGCGGTGCGCGAAGGCTTTGGACTGGCGGCAGACCTGGATTACGTGGAGGAGCGGGGACGGGTCGCCGGCGCGGAACCCGACTGCGTCTCCGACCTGGCGAAGAAGCGCCAGCGCGGCGAAATGGGTACCCTGGGATCGGGCAATCACTATCTGGAGACGCAGGTGGTGGAGCGCATATTCGACGAAGCAGCGGCCCGGGCCTACGGCATCCGGGAAGGCCAGATCCTGGTCTCCATCCATTGCGGCTCCCGGGGACTGGGCCACCAGGTGGGAACCGATTATCTGGTGAGCCTGGCGAAGGCGGCGGCGCGCCTGGGCATCCGCCTGCCCGACCGGGAACTCGCCTGCGCGCCGCTGAAGTCCCCGGAAGGTCTGCGCTATCTCGGCGCGATGAACGCTGCCATCAACTGCGCCCTGGCCAACCGCCAGATCCTCACCCACCTCACCCGTGGAGTGTTCGAGGAGGTCTTTCCCGAAGCCGTGGTGGAGACCCTGTTCGACGTCTCCCACAACACCTGCAAGCGCGAGACCCACCACGTTCAGGGCCGCGCCCGGGAACTGCACATCCACCGCAAGGGAGCGACCCGCGCGTTCGGCCCGGGACACCCCGACCTGCCGGCCCGTTACCGGGAAACGGGACAGCCCGTGATCATCGGCGGCAGCATGGGCACCGGCTCCTACATTCTGGCCGGCAACCCCGAAGAGAGGAACCCGGCGTTCGCCTCCGCCAGTCACGGCGCGGGGCGCGCCATGAGCCGGGCCCAGGCACTCAAGCGCTGGCAGGGCCGTCAACTGATAGATGAACTGAAAGGCAACGGCATCCTCATCCGCACCCGCTCGCTGCGCGGCGCGGCAGAGGAGGCCCCGGGAGCCTACAAGGACGTGGACCTGGTGGCGGAGGCCACCGAGCAGGCGGGCCTCGCGCGCCGGGTGGCTTTCCTGCGTCCCAAGGCGTGCGTCAAGGGTTGAAAAAGGAGCAGCAAATGGAACGCAAGCGGGTCAGCGCCTCCAATATCCGCTCTGTGGGCTACGACGCCTCGTCCCAGACCCTGGAGGTGGAATTCTTCAGCGGCAGCATCGTCCAGTACTCCCGGGTCTCACCCGAGGTGCACCGGCGTCTGATGAATGCGCCTTCGCCGGGAAGCTACTTCAAGGACAACATTGAAGAGGAATACACGGCCCGGCGATTGCGCTGATCAGAATCCGTACAGGGGGGCCTCGGCAAAGCTCTGGATGTGGACACCGACCCGGCCCTCTTCCACCAGGATCACCCCATAGCCCGCCGGTTCGCCGCTGGCGTAGAGGTCGCCCCGGCCCATGCCCATGAGGGACACCTGGTGACTGGTGCCCGGCACTGAAGAATATGCGATGCCGTCCACCGCAGCGAAGAAGGGCCGGTGCACATGCCCAAAGAACACATGGCGCACCTTTTCCGTGTAGCGCCCCACCAGTTCCAGGAATGTCTCCGGCTCCCGCAAACCCATGGCGTCCATCGCCGCGTGGCCAGTGGGAATCGGGGGATGGTGCATGAAAACCAGCACCGGGCCGGGGACCGCGGCCAACCGCTCCTCGATCCAGGCCAGGCGCTCGGGGCATAGCCGGCCCCACTCCTGCCGCGGCTCCCGGGTATCGAGCAGCAGCAGGGTGGCCGCGGAAGTCTCCACGCACTGGTGGAGGAACTTCCCGGGTTCGAAGGGCAATTCTGGAAAGGCGGCGCGGATGCGGTCGCGGCGATCGTGGTTGCCGGGAATCAGGCGCCAGGGAACGGCGAGCCCGGAGAGAACGCGACGCAACTCCAGGTACTCGGCCTCGGTGGCGGCGTTGACCAGGTCTCCGCTCACCACTGCAAGTTCGGCGTCGCCGTGAAAAGCGTTGGCGTGAGCGACGCACTGTGCCAGCTGCGCAGCCGGATCGAGACCGAAGAAGGTGCGGCCCGGCTCCCCGAGGTGGGTGTCGCTGATTTGCAGCAGCTTCACGGGGACGGCGGGCCCGCCCGGGCGGATCAGTGCCGCTTGACATCGCCGCGCTGGCGGCGCGCGTAGTCCTGCAGCTTGCGCTTGGCGGCGTCGAAGGCATCGCGCACCGCCACATGCGGGTCGGAATTGTGCTCGTGGTTGATCACCAGTTCGCCGCCGGGCACCTTCATGTCGAGGCGGACCACGAACTCGCGACCCTGATGGTTGTGCTTGTGGGGCATCTCCACCACCACATGGCATCCGGTCAGGTGCGGATAGAAGGTTTCGAGCTTCGACACCTTGTCCCGGATGTCCGATTCCAGTGCGTCGGAATGGGGCACTTCCCGAAAGGTGATTTCCACCGGTCGCTGCATTTCCCGCTCCTCTCAGATCTATCGCCTGCGTTATTTGCGGACTCGGGCCTCGCGCGCCTGCTCGCGGGGCTCGACTCTGGAAAGACTCGACAGCTCCTCGGCCAGGAACTCCAGAAGGTCGCTCAGGGAGACGATGCCGGTCAGTCCGCCCCGCGAATCCAGAACCGGAATGCGCCGCACCCCATGCTGGCGCATGCGTTGCAGCGTGTCGTAGACCGTCTCCGTCTCTCGCGCCGTGATGAGTTCGGGTCCCATGACCTCCCCCACCTTGACCATTTCGGGATCCACGCCCATGGCCACCACCTCGATGGTCACGTCGCGATCCGTGATGATACCCACGGGTGCACGAACGCCGGCCCGATCCTCGACCACCACCAGATTGCCGACATGGAAATCCCGCATCAGTGCCGCCGCCTCCCGCACCGATGTGCCACGCTCGGTCACAATCACCTCGCGGTTGCAGACTTCTCCGATTTGCATTGACAAGAATCCTCTCCTTATCCGATTCAGGCAAAAACGCCAGTCCGCTCCGGCTTCCGCCGCAGCCGGTATTGTTCAAATTCCAACGGGATCCTGGCGCTGGCATGGGGCCCGTGAGGCCCGGGGGGACTGGTCCCCGGCCATGGGAATCCGCTGCTCCGCCGGTTAAGCCGGTGACTTGGGGCAATTATCCCAAAAAGACCCCTTTAGCCTCAACCACCTCAGGCCGGCAACGTCAAGGGCGGCACCCCTCGTCGTCTGGGGTTCCTTTCGGTGAAGCCGGATCTACATCTTTGACGAGAGGCGCTTGCTCATGAACGTCTTGCGCTCGCCACCCTTGAGCTGTTTCTTGCCCGCCTGCTCGTTGCAGGTCGCCATCCGGTCCTGCTGCGTTGCCGCTGCGGCCGCCACCGCAACCCGCCCGAACAGCATTCCCAGCGCCACAGCACCCATCAATTGCTCCAGCGCGTCTCAGCTCAGCCCAACACTGCCGCGCTCCAGAAAAGTGCGCGTGACATCATACCCTTGCAGCGGCCCTCCCACCAGCACAATCCAGGTCCAGGCGGGCGACAGCAGCAGCGCGGTGCGCGTGGCCATCGCCAGTGAAAGGCCGATGCGTCGCGCCCGCCCGCGCTGGTGCTCGGGCACGCGTCACCACCAGGATGGTGATGAATTTGATCTTATCGATCCCGCGGTCAACCGCCGGGGCGGTCAGCGGGGCAGGCGCGATCCCCGCCTACGGTGAGGCCATCCATCCACGCATACGGAATTGCGTTATGCGGGACCCGCGGTGACGCCCGACGGTCTACCGGGCGATGATGCCATCCCGAGCGAGTTCCTGGCCAACAATCCGCAGCAGTTCCTCGGTAATCTGCTGGCGCGAATCCGGGTTCACCGACTCGGTGGTGGCAGTCCAGATGACGTTGCCCTGGGGAAGGCGGTAGACCAGGGTCTCGATGCGATACTTCGTCTCCTGGTAGGTGTAGCCAGGCGTCGAGTATCCATAGCTGTAGGCGTATCCGTAGTAACCGTAGAAGGAACCATAGGGCACCGCGGCGACCGTCGGCACTGCCGCCGGCCCGGTATAGGTGTGGGGCGGCACGTAAACCGAGTCCTTGTCCACGGCTTCGAGGCGCGTGACGATGGCGCCGTCGATGCCCTGCTTTTCCAGGACGCCCTTGATCATCTTCTCGTTATTCTTGTCCAGCACTTTCTGGTCCGGGAACAGGGTGTAGCTCGCGACCCCCTTGGTGCCCCCTGTCAGCGCTGCCACGGCGCGATCCTCGGCGGCACGGCGAACACCTTCATCCTTGGCGGCGATGAACACCACCACCTTCTTAAGCGGTCCGTCCCGGTACTGCGGATCGCGCCACTGGGAAACGATCTCGGTCGAGGCACAGCCGGCAACCAGGGCGGTCGCGAACAGGAAGGTCACTGTCCGGCGGGAAATTCCGGAAACATCGGCTCGCATCGTGTTCTCCTCTGATTGGCAGCGTGCAAGCCCCGGCAACGTCACGCCGAGGGGCCGCGCAATCTTATCGAATGCCCTCGGGCCCCACAAGGCGTGCTGCGCCCCGTGACGCAGCGGGTGGCCCGGAGGCACTGTTAGAATCGTGGCTGATCGCGCCGGACGGCACCGTCGCGCATCCACCCGAACGCGGGAGATTACGAATCCATGAACCTGTCAATACGGACGGCGATGACCGTCGGCGCCCTACCCGTCCTGCTCGCGGCCTGCGCCGCCGGACCCCAGCCCGCATCCGAGTCCGCCACACCTTATCAGTTGCGCGGCATTAGCGTTGCGAAGCCGGCGGGCGAATGGCGGATCGCCGCGAACACGCCCACCACGCTGGTGCTGCGGAAACCCCCGGTCTCGGGCGCCGCCAGCTTTGTCATGGGCATTACCGGCATTTCCGCCACCCGGCTGGACCTCAGCACGCCCGAAGGACAGCGCCGGGCGGTGGAAGGACTGCTGGTCGCGGGGGAGGCTAGCCGCTACCGGGTCACGGAACTGAAGCTGCAACCGCAGCGGCGGTCGGGAGCGGAGTGCGTCGCCTATGAGGCCGTGGTGCATGAACAACCAGCGGAAAGCGCGCAATCGCCCCTGCTTCTCACCAATCAGGGCTTCATTTGCCGACATCCAGACTCCATGACCTTCTATGTGGCCGGCGCCTGGTCCGAGCGGCGGGCCCGGGACCAGGGATCGGTGCTCGATCCGGCACTGCGGGGGGAAGCCGCGCAGTTTCTCGACAGCGTCCGCTTCACCTCACTCTAGACCCCGCCTTGACCTGCAAACCGTTGCCCCTGAAACTGGAACAATCGCCGGATCGTCGAATCGGACAAGACAGGATGCCACTCAGTCGAAAACATCTCCTCGCCCTGTGCTGCGTGCTTGGCTGGCTCCCCTGCGGCACCGCCCTGGCGGAGCCCGGCGAGATTTACGCCGCCGCCAGAACCGCTCACGTCTATCACGAGACCGTGAGCAGGGCGATCGGGGGAAAATGCGCCATCGACGACGAGCTGCTGCTCTCCGCGGCGCGCAACGGCCTGGATGCCCTCGGATACACGTTTGGCCCGAGGGAGAGCGCCGACCTGCTGTTTCGGGTGCGGGTCACCATCGGCTCGGTAAACGGCAGTTGCATGGCCAATGTGGATACCTCGGTCAGCACCCAGGCCAGGTCGCTGCAACTCGACTACTCCCGGCAGGCGGTAGGGCGCACCCGCATCATCATCGACGAGTCCGGAGGGATGGTGCTCAGCCACGGCTACGAGTTCGCGGCAAGGCTTTACCAGTTCGTCACCGAATCAGCCAGATCCCTTTCGCGGAAGCTTGTCGCTGCGGGTGGCGACGAAAGCCAGCCCACCAGGGCCACGCCTCCCTCGCGGTAGTCGACTCTTCAGCCGTGCAGGGTCCGTCGCGCCGCCTGCCGCGCGGCGGCGAGAAGACAATGCGCTCAGGACAGTTCCGCCCGAGCCAGCCCAGGCGGCCGATGGCGCTCCCGCATGTTGCGCCGATCGCTCGGGGAGCACCGAGCCGCCACGGCTTCCCGGCGCCGGAGTGCCTGCCGCAGGCGCAGTTCGCTGACGTGCCGCTGACGTGCGGCGAGGCGGCGGCTCTCGCTGAACTGGCCCGTGCACCGCCGCCTTATGTCCGCTTCTCCTTTCCGATGCGGGCGTTACTAACTACACCCTGGCACTGAAAATGGGGTGCGCGTCAGCGCTGGTTCGTAACTTTCAGCGACGGCTATCATCTAAAAGTTGCCCAAGAAAGAAAAAGGCCCGCGATCTGCGGGCCTATCTCTTTGATCTAGATGGCGTCCCCACGGGGATTCGAACCCCGGTTACCGCCGTGAAAGGGCGATGTCCTAGGCCTCTAGACGATGGGGACTGCGTTTGGACTTTCTGCCGGGCTTCCCAAAGCGGGAAGGTGGTGGAGGTAAGCGGGATCGAACCGCTGACCTTCGCAATGCCATTGCGACGCTCTCCCAGCTGAGCTATACCCCCACGCGAAAAAAGAAGGCGGAATTATACGGTTACCCCCCGCGCCTGTAAAGCCGCGGAGTCACTCCACATAGCGGTCGAGCCGCTCCCGAACCCGCGCGTAGCCGGTCAGGGCCAGAAGTTCGGTGATCGAGGGGGTCTGGGTTTGGCCATACAACACCACCCGAAGGGGAATGGCAAGCTTCGGCATCTTCAACCCGCGCTTCTGCAGCACGCCCTTGAGGGCGGCGTCGATGGTTTCCGGCCGCCAGTCGCCCTGGATGCGGCCAAAGGCATCCGCCAGGTCCTCCAGGGCCGGTTCGATGTCCTCGGTGAGGTGCTGCGCCAGCAATTCCGGGTTCGCGTCGGCGTTGCCGTAGATCATCATCAGCGCGTCTGCCAGTTCATTCAAGGTGGTGGCGCGTTCCTTGAACAGCCTCACCGCCTGCGACAGGTCCGGGCCACTGTCGAACCGCCCGCCGTCGCGCTCGATGCGGGAACGCACGGCACCGGCGAGCCGGCTGTCGTCTGCGGCCTTCAGGTACTGCTGGTTCAGCCACAGCAGCTTTTCCGGGTTGAACTTCGCCGGAGAGCGGCTGATGGCCTTGAGGTCGAACCACTCGACGAACTGCTCCCGCGAAAAGATCTCGGCATCCCCGTGCGCCCAGCCGAGGCGCGCCAGATAGTTGAGCAGCGCCTCCGGGAGGTAGCCGTCATCGCTGTACTGCATGACGCTCACCGCGCCGTGGCGCTTCGACAGGCGCTCGCCGTCGGCCCCCAGGATCATGGGCACATGGGCGTACTGCGGAAGCGGCGCACCGAGGGCCCGCAGGATGTTGACCTGCCGCGGGGTGTTGTTCACGTGATCATCGCCGCGGATCACGTGGGTGATGTTCATGTCCAGGTCGTCCACCACCACGCCGAAGTTGTAGGTGGGGACTCCGTCGCCCCGCATCAGTACCAGATCGTCGAGTTCGGCGTTGGACACGGTGATGGGCCCCTTAACCAGGTCCATGAAGGTAACGTCTCCCTCCACGGGGTTGCGCAAACGCACTACCGGCTTCACGCCTTCCGGGGCGCTCTTGCCCCGCGCGTTCTCGGGGCGCCAGCGACCGTCGTAACGGGGCTTGAGCCCGGCCGCGCGCTGCTGCTCCCGCAATGCGTCCAGTTCCTCGCGGCTGGCATAGCAGTAGTAGGCGTTGCCCCGGTCAATCAGGTCTTCCGCCACCTCCCGGTAGCGCGCCAGGCGATTCATCTGGAAGAACGGCCCCTCGTCGTAATCAAGCCCCAGCCACGCCATGCCGTCCAGGATCGCCTGCTCCGACTCCCGGGTGGAGCGCTCCAGGTCGGTGTCCTCGAT
>DASTHR010000200.1:0-22786 GCA_035718105.1 Burkholderiales bacterium | reverse complement strand
CCGGCGCGGCGTCATGACTTCGGTGTTTCCGCCCACCACCGCCACCGCCATCACCGCCTTCATGACCGGCGTCGCCCCGCAGCAGCATGGGCTCACCGGCTGGTTCACCTGGCTCAAGGAAACCGCAAGCGTGGTGGCGGTACTGCCGTTCCAGGCGCGCCACGGAGGGGCATCGCTTCGGTCAGCCGGCGTGGACCCGGCGCGCGTGTTTACCGCCCGGCCCTTCGTGGATATGGTCCCCGTGAAATGCTTCGGGGTGTGCCCGAAGGAGATCGCCCGTTCCGACTTCAATACCCATCATGCCGGGGGCTCCGAGGTCCACCCTTACGACGGCCTGGGAGGCCTGTTCCCCGGCATCGAGACCATTGTCAGGTCGGGAAGCGGCCCGAAGTATGTCTACGCCTATTACCCGGGGCTGGATTCCCTGGCCCATGTATTCGGCATCGGCAGTCCGCAGGTCGCCGCGCTGTTCTCGCGCCTGGACCACGCCTTTGGCGCGTTCCTGAAGAACATTGCCGGCACCGACACCGTCGTGGTGGTAACCGCGGATCACGGTTTCGTCGATGTGCGGCCGGGCCAGACCGTGCAGCTGGAAAGCCACCCGCGCCTCGCCGAAGCACTGGTGCTGCCGCTCTGCGGCGAGCCCCGCCTCGCCTACTGTTACGTGCACCCCGACCGGCGCGGCGCCTTCGAGTCCTACGTCAGGAATGAACTGGCGCATTGCGCGACGCTGATGCCCAGCGCCGAACTGCTGGCAGAAAACTGGTTCGGCCTGGGCCCGCCTCACCCGCGGCTCGCAGAGCGCATCGGCCACTACGCCCTGGTGATGCACGACGGCTGGGCGGTGAAGGACTGGGTGCTGGGCGAGCGGCGCCACCACCATATCGGCTGCCACGGCGGTGTCAGCGCCGACGAGATGCTGGTGCCGCTCATCATCGCCCGGGCCTGACCCGGGGGGCGACGCCCCCCGCAGGCGCTGCTTCTCCCGCCCCCGGGGGCGCTCAGCGGCGCGTTGCCGCCGGCTCCGGCTTCTCCTCGGCGCGCAGATCCCTGACGAACCTCCAGCCGAAAGGCGTCTTGACAAAAGCGTAGCCGGTCACGCCATCGATGAACACGTCGTAGGTGGCGGCGGGCGCCGGATCGTCGCTCTCCACGGACTTCTGCGGAACCATGCCGGCGCCCAGTTCGGTGGCCTGGGCGGTCGGCGCAAGCATGAGCGGAAGGCTGAGGATGAAGGCAAAGACGTCTTTCATGATGGCGCTCCTTGGTTCGATGATTTGGAAGACTCGGTTGTGTGCATTCTGGATATCCGACTATTATTTGTGAAATGGTTTATTGTTATCTATATATTCACAAAGCGAATTATTGATGAACGGGCGTACCCCATGAACCTGCGCTCCCTGGACCTCAACCTGCTGGTGGTGTTCGACGCGCTGATGACCGAGCGTCACGTGTCCCGGGCCGCCGCAAAGCTGGCGCTGTCCCAGCCCGCCGTGAGCAACGCCCTGGCGCGGCTGCGGGCGATGGTGGACGACCCGCTGCTGGTGCGGACATCCCGCGGAATGGAGCCCACGGCGCGGGCCCTGGAGATGCACGGGCCGATCCGCGCCGCGCTGGCCGAGATCCAGCACACCCTGTCGGCACCGGCGCGCTTCGACCCGCGGGAGGCGAAGCACCACTTCGTGATCGGCGCCAGCGACTATATGGAATTCCTGGTAATGCCGCGGCTGGTCAAGGCGGCGCAGCAGCAGGCACCCGGAGTGGACCTGTCGGTACGGTCACTGCAACTGGTCTCGCCGGAGGAGTCCCTGGACAGCGGCGAGATGGACCTCGCCTTCGGTTACTTCCCCGGCCTGTCCCGGCGGCTGCGCCAGACCCATCTGTTCACCGAGCACCTGGAATGCGCGGTGCGCCAGGACCACCCGGCGGTGAAATCCAAGCTGACCCTGGATCAATACGTGAAGCTGCCCCACCTGTTCGTCTCCACCCGGCGCCGTTCCGGCGTGGTGGACGATGCCCTCGCCAAACTGGGGCGCTCGCGGCGCATTTCCGTCTCGGTGCCGCATTTCCTGGTGGCGCCCTACATCATCGTCGAGTCCGACGTGATCATGACCGTGAACAGCCGCATCGCCCGCACCTACGCCCGGACCATGCCCATCCGGGTACTCAGGCCGCCGCTGGAACTGCCGGACTTTCCCATCAGCATGGTCTGGCATCCGCGCAGCGACCAGGACAGCGCGCACCAGTGGCTGCGCGCGCGGCTCGTCGAGGTATGCCGGGAACTGCAGGAAGACGAGAAACCGCCCCGCAATGGCGGGTCCAGGCCGCGATCCTGATCAAAAGATCGACGCGTCCGGGAGGATGCAGGACTCGTCGTCGTTGCTCACCGAGTTCACCCGGGGACTCACCGGATGCGGCACCAACCGCTCCGGGGAACAGGGCCCCAGCAGCGGCAGCAGCGATTCGGGATCCGCGGCCGGGTCGAGCCAGCGGTCGTAGGCGTCCGGCCGCAGAATCGCCGGCATGCGTTCGTGGATTGCGCGGATGGAGGCGCTGGCGCCCGTGGTAAGGATGGCGACGGTCCCCACCTCGCCAAACTCACTCCGGTGCAGCGTGTAGATGCCAGCAAAGCCGAACAGGGGCGCGTCCGCGGGCCGGATATACCAGGGCTGCTTGCGGCCGCCGCCGGATTGCCATTCGTAGTAGCCGCTGGCCGGCACCAGGCAGCGCTGGCGGCGGAAGGCGGCGCGGAACATGGGCTTCTCCGCCACCGACTCGGAACGGGCATTGATGATTCCCTTCTCCCCCGCCAATGCCTTCGCCGAGGGCGCCACGAGCCCCCAATGCCAGTTTTCCAGACGCCGCCGCGCGGCATCGGCCAGCACCAGGATAAGGGTGCCGGGAGCCACGTTGTAGCGGGGCGCGAGGCGGCCCGGCGGCGGAACCCCGAACTGAAGGGCGATCACCTCGGGCTGGGCATGAAGGGCGTAACGGCCGCACATAAGAAAATTCTAACTCCCGGTCCGCGCCTTCCGGCCCCCGGCATAGCTATATATCTATTGGGAACTCGGTACCCCCGCGCGAGCGGGGGATGTTCGACTGCTTGAGGAACGGAGGAACCCATGAGAGTCGTCAAGAAGGTTGCCGCTGTTCCCGAGAAGGAACAGCAGCCCAAAGTGCCGGCGGTCCGGCCACTGCGTCCTTTCGAGGAGATGGATCGCATGTTCGCCAGCCTGTTTCCGCGGGGCTGGATGCTTCCCTTCGCCTGGGAGCGCTCGCCGCTTGCGGAAGCGGGGATCGGCCCGCAAGCCCGCCTGCCGCGGGTGGACGTGATCGACCGCGACACCGAAGTGGTGGTGCGCGCCGAAGCTCCGGGGGTCAGGAAGGACGAGCTGGAAGTCTCCCTCACCGGAAACACGGTCACGATCAAGGGCCAGACGGCCCACGAGGAGAAGGAAGAAAAAGGTGAGTATTTCCGGTGCGAGATCGGCCGCGGGAGCTTCTCGCGCACCATCACCCTGCCGGCCGAGGTGGACGCGGAGAAGGCCGCTGCGGAGTTTCACGACGGCGTGCTGGAACTCAGGCTGCCCAAGCTCGAGCACACCAGACGTCGCCCGCTGAAGGTCGCCTGAGGCGAACGCTCCGGAGACATGGGCCCGGCGAATGCCGGGCCTGTTTTTTTGAGGGCTTGAATTTCCGTCCCGAGTCGCCATCTAACACCACAGTAAACCAATATCGCGGGAATCAGGCCGGAAAATGAACCTCGTTTACAACAGCGATCACTTTTACGTGGTGGAGTTCGCCGGAGACGGCTACGAGCTCGTGGACAAGGAGCGCGGTCGGGGAACGTTCCTACAGGGCCCGAGCGCAGCCCGGTTCCGCGAATCCATGCAGTCCGTGATCGCAGCGAGTCCCACCATCGCGTCCATGGACGAGTTCCTGAGCGGGTTTGAGGAACTGCTCACGCAGGCAATCGTGCTGCACTGACATTCAATACCAACTTCCCGAATATTTTCCCTTCGCCCCCGCGCCCGGCCCTTGCGCCGGGCGCGGTCACACTGGCAACCGGAAAATGCTACACTTGCGCGCTTTATGCAACTCTGGCGTACCGGTACCATGATGATTCCAGACAAGAAGTTGCTGAGCTTTCCGAACCGGCTGGTGTTTGTGGGTTTCGGCTGCGTGGGCCAGGGAGTGCTGCCCCTGATTCTGCGTCACATCGGCATCGCCCCGGCGCAGATCACCATCGTTACGGCACACGACCGCGGACAAGCCGAGGCGCGGGAGTACGGCATCAAGTTCGTGCTGAATCCGCTCACGCGCGAGAATTTCCGCTCGGTCCTAGGCGGCCTTCTGGGTCCCGGCGACTTTCTGCTCAACCTTTCGGTGGACGTTTCCTCCATCGCGCTGATGGAGCTGTGCCAGGAAAAGGGCGCGCTGTATCTCGACAGCTGCATCGAGCCCTGGGCCGGCGGTTACACCGACAGCTCCCTCACCGCCTCCCAGCGCTCCAATTACGCCATGCGCGAGGCAGTCGTGGCGCTGCGGCAGCGCTTCGGGGGCGGCCCCACCATGATCCCCACCCACGGCGCGAACCCGGGCCTGGTGTCCCACTGGGTGAAGCAGGCCCTCGTGAACATCGCCCGGGACACCGGAATCGACACTCCGACGCCGAAAACCCGCGAGGCATGGGCGGAACTCAGCCGGCGGCTGGGCATCAAGACCATTCACTGTGCCGAACGGGACACCCAGCTCGCCCACCCGCCCAAGCGCGTCGGCGAATTCTGCAACACCTGGTCGGTGGAGGCGTTCGTGGGCGAGGGCAGCCAGCCGGCGGAACTGGGCTGGGGCACCCACGAGAAGCACTTCCCGGCGGACGGCAGGCGCCATGACTTCGGCTGCCAGGCGGCGATTTATCTGCAGCGTCCCGGTGTCACCACCCGCGTGCGGACCTGGACGCCGCTGGAGGGGCCCATGCACGGTTACCTGGTGACCCACGGAGAGTCCATTTCCATCGCCGACTACTTGACGGTGCGCGACGGCGACCATGTGCTGTACCGCCCGACGGTGCACTACGCATATCACCCCTGCGACGCCGCAGTGCTGTCCCTGCACGAGCTCAACGGCAAGAACCTGCGCCTGCAGGACAACCGGCGCGAACTCATGCACGACATCTACGACGGCCACGACGAACTCGGAGCGCTGCTGGCGGGACACGCCCGCGGGGCGTACTGGTACGGCTCGCGGCTGGCGGTGCAGGAGGCGCGCAAGCTGGCGCCCTACAACAACGCCACCAGCCTGCAGGTCGCCGCGGGCGTGCTGGGCGCCATGGCGTGGGCCATGCGCAACCCCTCCGCCGGCATCCTCGACCCGGACGAGCTGCCCTACGAACAGGTGCTGGAAGTCGCGAGCCCATATCTCGGCACACAGGCTGGCGCCTACACCGACTGGACGCCGCTCGAGGGCCGGGGTGTCTTGTTCCCGGAAGACCTGGACCTTTCCGATCCCTGGCAGTTCAAGAACGTCCGGGTGATGTAAGGGAAACCCGGCGTCCACCGCAAAGACAAAAGGAACGAGACGGCGGGGTTCGCTTGCGCAGGTGACACGCCCAGCCGCAGGGCGTGGACCTTGGCCGAAGGCCGGTGATCTCGCCAGTGTCCCGGTGTCAAGCTAGACGTCCAGCCCGCGTTCGCTGCACCGATTGCACCGGCGCAGCGCGGCGAGGAAACGCATAAAACCGAGCCCGAGCCGCGCCTCGAGCGCCTCGGCCCGCTCGCGCAGATCCTCCCAGCGCAGGCGAGCGGGCAGCCCCTTGAGTCCGAAGGCGATGACGTTGCCCTGCTGTTCGGCGGGCAACAGCACCACGTGGCCGCCAAAGGCGGCCTCCATGCGGGTCAGCGACGCTTCGAAGCCGCGATCCTGCTCGATGTAGTTCACCGAAAGGACCCCGCGCTCCCGCAGTGCCGCCCGGGCGGCCTCGAAGAACGCGGCGGTGGCCAGGGACTCGGGATGAACGCCCTCCGAGAAACCATCCAGCAGCAGCGCATCGCAGCTGCCCGGATGCTCCGCCACGTAGGCACCACCCTCGGCCACCACCACCCGCAGCCGCTCGTCATCGGGCGGGAGCCGGAAGAAACAGCGTGCCGCCGCCACCACCTCCGGCAGGATCTCAACGGCCGTGCTCCGCAATTCGGGCATTCGCGTATGCACGAACTTCGCGATCGACCCGCCCCCCAGGCCCACCATCAGGATGTCCCGGGGCTGCGCCAGGAACAGCAGGAAGGCCATCATGGCGCGGGTGTAGCCAAGCTCCAGGTCGTCGGGACTCGCCAGGCGCATCGCGCTCTGCACCTGCTCGTCTCCGAGGTGCAGGCTGCGCACGCCGTCCTTCTCGCTCAGGTCCAGCAGGTCCCCGGAGCCTGCGCGCCAGCGGTGGATGTGGCGCAGGCCCCGCCCGCGTGCCGCCGGACCCTGCCGCTTGAATCCTCGTCCCATGGCCTTACATTATGAGCCATGGCCCGCGGCGAAGCCTTGCCGCAGGTAACTCTGGGTAGGAGGTTGCCGATGGAGACTACTCTGCTGCGCCGCGCGGCTCTGCCGGCGCTGGCGCTCATGCTGGCGGCGGCTCCCGCCGCCGCGGCGCCTGCCAGGACACCGCAACCCACCCTGGCGCCGGTGCTCAGGGAAGTCACCCCCGCGGTGGTGAACATCGCGGTGCTGACGCGCTCGCCCCTGGAGAGCAACCCGCTTTACCAGGACCCATTTTTCCGCAGGTTTTTCAACCTTCCGGACAAGCCCAAGCCTCAGGTCAGTGCAGGCTCGGGCGTGATCGTCGATGCGGCAAAGGGCTACGTGCTCACCAACCACCACGTCGTCAAGGAAGCGACCCAGGTGATCGTGACCCTCAAGGACCGGCGTCAGTTCGAGGCGAAGCTGGTGGGCTCGGATCCCGGCACCGACATCGCCGTTCTTCAGATCGAGGCCCCCAACCTGAGCTCGCTCCGCTTCGGTAATTCGGATGATCTGGAGGTGGGGGATTTCGTGGTTGCCATCGGCAACCCCTTCGGCCTGGGCCAGACCGTGACCTCGGGCATCGTGAGCGCCCTGGGACGCAGCGGCCTGGACATAGAGGGTTACGAGGACTTCATCCAGACCGATGCCTCCATCAACCCCGGCAACTCAGGCGGCGCCCTGGTCAATCTCTCGGGGGACCTTGTCGGCATCAACACCGCCATCATCGGCCCCGCCGGCGGCAACGTGGGGATCGGATTCGCAGTGCCGGTGAACATGGCGCGCGCGGTGATGGACCAGATCCTGCGCTTCGGAGAGGTGCGGCGCGGCCGGCTGGGCGTGGGAACCCAAGACCTGACGCCCGACCTCGCGGACTCCCTGGCCGTGGGCCGCAGCGAAGGCGCAGTGATCATCAGCGTGGAACCCGGATCGGCAGCGGACAAGGCCGGGATCCGGACGCGAGACGTGGTGCTGGCCGTGAACGGCAAGACCGTGCGCAATTCCGCCGACGTCCGCAACAAGGTGGGTCTGGTTCCCGTGGGCGAGAAACTCGAGCTTTCGCTGCTGCGCAACGGCAAGCCCGTGACCGCAAGGTTGACCGTGGAGTCCACCGAGGAAGTCTCGGGCGGCCGCGGCCAGCAGCTGCGGGAGCTTCCCGGGGCCCTGTTCGGCAACATGGAGCGGGGCATGCCCGGCTACGGAAAGCTGGAGGGCGTCGTGGTGCTTGCGGTGCAGCGGGAGGGCAAGGCCGCCACCTGGGGCCTGCGCCCCGGAGACGTGATCTACGCGGTGAACCGGAAGAAGGTGCGCTCCGTGAGTGAGCTGGCGCAGGCGGCCAAGGCGGCGGGCGGTCGCATGTCGGTGTCGCTGCTGCGGGGAGACTACCGGCTCACCCTCATCATGGGCTGACCCGGGAGAGGGCCCGAGCCCGCGACCTACGGGTTGTTGTAGTAGGGATAAGGCGGCTGGGGCTCCGCGGACTGCCTCCAGCGGGCACGCTCGTCACGGTCCAGCTGCTTGTCCCACCAGGTGGCCCGGGAAATCTTCTGTTTCTCGATTACTTCGGGGTTCTTCTCCAAAAACTCCCGCATGAACCTGGTCAGATCGGACTCGTAAGTAGCCATGGCGAAGGATGGATCGGTTTGCGGCCAATGCGGCCGGCCCGGAATTCTACCACCCGTGTCTCAAACCCGCCCCATCAGGCAAAAAAACGCTTGCATTTCGGCGACTTGGTGTAGAATGCCGCCTGTGTTTGGGTTTAAGCAATTCGTGGTATCGGTTCTGCCGTACGCGGTCTTGAAACTCGAGCACTGGTCGGGTTCAAGCCCGCGTTTTCATTTTCACTAAGGAAAGTAACATGGCAACTGGTACCGTCAAGTGGTTCAACGACGCCAAGGGGTTCGGCTTCATCACCCCCGATGGCGGCGGCGAGGACGTGTTCGCGCATTTCTCCGCGATCAAGATGCAGGGATTCAAGACTCTGAAGGAAGGCCAGAAGGTGAGTTTCGACATCACCGAAGGTCCGAAGGGCAAGCAGGCTTCCAACATCATGGGCGCCTGAGCAAACACAGGATCCTGATGCGGACGCCGCGCGAGGCGTCCGAACTAAAGAACCCGCTGCGGCGGGTTTTTTGTTGCCCGCCGGAGTGCCGCATACCGCCGCGAAAGGCGGCACCGCTGTCCTCCGTTTTCGCGCGCCTTCGCTGGGCTTCAGGCCGGGAAACCGGCATCATCGCGTCATGTTTCGCGCCCTGCGCATTCTTCTGCTGCTTCTGGTCCTGGCCGCGGTGGCCCTGGGCACATGGCGCACCCGCCGCGATGTCGTGCAGTGGGACTACACACTGGTGGTAAACCTGTATCCGGTCAATGGCGACGCCACCGCGCAGAGCGCGCGCCATATTGCCGGCCTGAACCCCGACCTGTTCCGCGCCATCGAGTCCTTCATGGCGGACGAAGCGCGGCGTTACTCGCGGGAGGGCGCGGCATCGATCGAGCTGCGGCTATGGCCCGAGGTGGGCGGACACCCGCCGCAGCCGCCGCGGGACGGGAGCGCGCTTCAGAACCTCTGGTGGAGCCTCAACATGAGATGGTGGGCCTGGCACCACGGCGAAACCCGCGGTCCCGGCCCCCAGGTGAAGCTCTATCTCGTCTACCATGATCCGGCACGGAGCGCGCGCCTGCCCCACTCAACCGGCCTGCGCGACGGGCTGCTGGGGGTGGTGAACGTGTTTGCCGCGGGCTCGATGGACGGCGAGAACAATGTGGTGATCACCCACGAGTTCCTGCACACCTTGGGCGCGAGCGACAAATATGATCCGGCCACCAACCAGCCGCGCTTCCCCGACGGCTACGCCGACCCGGAGCAGCAACCCGTGCATCCCCAGATGTTCGCCGAGATCATGGGCGGGCGCATCCCCCTCAGCGCGTCGGAATCGACGCAACCGCGCAGCCTCAGTCACGTACTGATTGGTCCGGCCACTGCCCGGGAGATCAACTGGATACGGTAGCGCGGCCGGGAGCGCCCGCGAGAGGCCGCGCTGCGGGCCGTCGATCCGCTACCGGATCATGCCGCTTCCGCGGAGACGACGCCAAAGCGGGCGCTGAAGCTGAAGCTGCTGCCCTTGCCGGGCTCGCTTTCCACGCCGATCTCCCCGCCCATGAGCCGCGCCAGGTAACCGCAGATGGCGAGCCCCAGCCCGGCCCCGCCATGGCGCCGGGTGCTGGACGCATCGCCCTGCGCGAACGCCTCGAACACCTGGCGGCGCTGCTCGGCGGAGATGCCCACGCCGGTGTCCGTGACGGTGAAGCGCAGCTCCGCTTCGCCCAGCCCGCCGCCGACCGCGGAGAGGGCAAGCGTAACCGAACCGGCCGGAGTGAACTTCAGCGCGTTGTCCAGCAGGTGCCGCAACAGCTGGCGCAGCCGCGCCTGATCTCCCCGCACCGCCGCGGGCACGTCGTCGGCCACCGTCAGCTCCAGGGCGATGCCCTTGTCCCGTGCGCGCATCCGCACCGCCTCCAACTCCGCCTCAGCGACCGCCCGCGGCTGGAACGACGCCACCGCCAGCGTGACTTTGCCCGACTCCAGCTCGGAGTATTCCAGCACCTCGGTGATCAGGCCCAGGAGCGCACGCGCCGAATCGCGCACCGTTTCCAGGTTGTCCCGCACCTCTGCCGACAGCCCCCCTTCCATCAGCGTGACTTCGGTCATGCCGAGGATGCCGTTCAGGGGAGTGCGCAACTCGTGACCCATGTTGGCCAGGAACCGGGCCTTGGCACGCGCGCCGGCCTCGGCCGCCTCCTTCGCCGCGACCAGTTCGGCCTCCGCGCGCTGGCGCTCGGTCATGTCCCGGGCGAAGGCGCAACTGAACTCGGCCCCGCCGTAGGTCACGTAATTCACGTTCACCTCGGCCGGATAAATATCGCCAGAGCGGCTGCGGTGCAGGGTCTGCACGCGCATGCGCCCGCCCTGCTTGAGCCGCTCCCAAAGGGCGGGCCATGACTCCCGCGGGTAATTGGGATCGATGTCCGCCACCGTAAGCCCGAGCAGCTCGTCCCGGGAGTAACCGAGCCGGCGGCAGCTGGTGTCGTTCACGTAGATGAAGCGACCGTCCGTGTCGGTCCAGAACACCATATCCGCGGCGTGGTCCACGGCGTACTGGGTGCGGGCGAGCAGGGCCTGGCTCTCCCGCAGGCTGTCCACGCTCTGGCGCAACTCCTGCGCCTGGCGCCGCAGGATACCGTCGGCGCGGCGCACGATCATGAACAACGCCCCGTAAAGCACGCCGAACACCGCCAGCAGCCCAGCCACCACCAGGTACTGGGTACGCTGTATCCGCTCCACGGCCGGAGTGACATTATCGTAGAGCTCGAACACCGCCTCGATGCGGTCGGATCCCTGGGGACGGACCGGAATGTAGCTGGATATGAGGTTGGTGCGCTCGATGGTCTGCTCGAAGGCGCTGAAGCGGTCGCGGTACACCAGTTCGCTCGCCACCTTGCCTGCCAGGGCGCTGCGGACGCCCTGGTTGCGGCTGCCGTCCTCGCCGATCTGCCGCTCCTCGCTGGAGTAGACCGTGATGCCGCGGGTGTTGTAGACCTTGATCTTCGCCACCGACAGCCCCTTGGCCTGGGCATAGACCGCGTCATGCAGAGCGGGGATCTGGGGCAGCCCCTGCAGGTGATCCGGCGGAATCTCCAGCGATTCCTTCACCACCGGGGCGAGCTGCGGCCAGAGGGTGTTGGCGAAGGCCCGGGTCATGTCTATGTTGTGGTCCTGGCCGAGCTCCAGGAGGTTGCGGATCGCCATGTGCCGGTAGAACACCCCCAGCGCGACGGAGGCGATGGCGATGGAGATCAGGCTGGTGATGGAGAAATACCGCAGCAGTCTGAACATGCCACGCCTGGTGCCGGGAAGAGAGGGTTGGGTGCGCCGCTGGTTTGCGGCTAAGTCTAGGGAGATTCCCCGTTGGAGGCAATTGATCCATGTGAAAGAATGTGCCGTCCGAATTCTGAGGGGAAAGCCATGACGGTCCGTGTGGGAGAGCGGCTGCCCGGGGGCACGCTGATGGAGATGAACGAGGTGGACGCTCCGGGCTGCCCGGTGGGCCCGGTGAGCTTGAAGGTGGAGGACATGGTCAATGGCCGGCGCATCGTGATCTTCGGCCTGCCGGGAGCCTTCACCCCCACCTGCTCGGCGAAGCATGTACCCGGATACCTGGCCTGTTACGACCGGTTGCGTGCGAGGGGCGTGGACGAGATCTGGTGCCTGTCCGTGAACGACGCGTACGTGATGGCCGCCTGGGGCAAGGACCAGAAGACGGCAGGAAAGCTGCGCATGCTGGCCGACGGCAACGCCGACTACGCACGCGCCCTGGGCCTGGACCTGGACCTCAGCGCGCGCGGCCTGGGGGTGCGCTCCCAGCGCTTCTCCATGCTGGTGGAAGACGGCGTGGTGAAGATCCTGAACCTGGAGCAGCCCGGAAAATTCGAGGTGAGCGGCGCGGAGAACATGCTGCAGCAGCTCGGCGGCTGAGCGCCCGGCTCACCAATAAGTCTCCACGGAGATCTGCCCCGGCTCCTTGCGCCGGTTGCGCCGCAGGCCCTTCCCCTCCAGCACCGCCAGGGTATCCTCCACCATGCCCGGGTTGCCGCACACCATCACCTGTGACCGGGCAGGATCGATGGGGAGCGCGGCCCGCTGCTCGAGGCGCCCGTCGCGGAGCGCCTCGGGAATCCGCCCCTGGATGGCGAAGGCCGTTTCCTCCCGGCTCACGAAGGGAACATACGCGAGCTGCTCGCCCCGGCGCCGGGCGATCTCCGCGATCAGATCCCGGTAAGCCAGCTCCGCGGCGAATCGGACGGCCTGAACCAGCACCACCCGCGAGAACCGTTGCCAGGGCTCCGGGGTCTTGAGTATGGACAGGAAAGGCCCGATGCCGGTGCCGGTGGAGAGCATCCAGAGGTGCTCCGACGCGGGGACATCCGCCAGCGTCAGCATCCCCGAAGCTTTGGGCGCGACCCAGATGCTCGCCCCCGGCTCCAGGGCAGCGAGCCGGTTCGTCAGGGGCCCTTCCGGAACGGTGATGAAGTAGAACTCCAGGGGCCGCTCCTCCGGGGCATTGACGTAGGAATAGGGTCGCGCCACCCGCTCGCCGCCAATGTCCAGCGCGATGCGGGTGAACTGGCCGGCCCGAAAGGGATCGACCGGCGCCTCCACCCGCAGCGACCAGAGCTGCCCGGTCCAGCGGCGCAGCCCCGCCACCCTGCCCTCCACCCATTTCGTCATCCCCTTGCCTCCCCCCGCCGCCGGCGCATAGTGTAACCGGGCGCCGGATACCCTCCGCGGCGCGGGCTTGATTTATACCCCATGGGGGTATAAGCTTCGAACCGTCCCCTGCCGGGCGAGAAGCAGGCGCTCACGAATGAACACGAATGCCACCACCCTGAGCCACATCGAGCTTCCCATCGAGGGCATGACCTGCGCCGCCTGCGCGGCGCGCATCGAAAAAAACCTCAACCATCTCCCCGGGGTCAAGGCGGCCGTCAATTTCGCCGCCGAGAGCGCGCGCGTGGATTACGACGCGGAGGAGTTGGGGGCACAGCAGCTCATCGAATCCATCGAGAAGGCCGGCTTCCGGGTGCCGGAGCGCACCGTCACCCTCGCGCTGCGGGGCATGACCTGCGCCGCCTGCGCCACACGCATCGAAAAGGCCCTTGGTCTCCTGCCCGGCGTCTCGGCGGCGGTCAACTTCGCCACGGAGCAGGCGCGGGTCACGTTCCGACCCGGCGCCCTCACGGAGGAGGATATCGTGGCCGCGGTGCGCCGCACGGGCTACGACGCCCACGAAATCACCGAGGCCTCCCGCGCCGAGGAACAGGCGAGACGGGACGCGGCCTACCGGGCGGAGTTCCGCGTGTTCTGGATCGCCGCGGCCCTCACCCTGCCGCTGGTGGGCCAGATGCTGTTCATGTTCGGCGACGCCCATGCGGAGCCCCTGCCCCGCTGGCTGCAACTGCTGCTCGCCACCCCGGTGCAGTTCTGGGCCGGCCGGCGCTTCTACGTAGGAGCCTGGAAAGCCCTGCGCGGCGGCGGCGCCAACATGGACGTTCTGGTGGCGCTGGGCACCAGCATGGCCTGGGCCTTCAGCACCGTGGTGACGCTGTTTGCCCTCGAAGAGCATGTCTATTTCGAGGCCGGCGCGGCTGTCATCACCCTGGTGCTGCTGGGCAAGCTGCTGGAGGCCCGGGCCAAGGCCCGCACCTCTGCGGCCATCGAGGAACTGGTCAAGCTCGCGCCCCGCACGGCTTTGGTGGAACGCGACGGGCGCCTGGTGGAGGTGGACGCCGCGACCGTGGCGGCGGGCGACGTTTTCGTGGTACGCCCCGGCGAGGCCTTTCCCGTGGACGGCGCCGTCATGGAAGGCGCCTCCAGCGCCAACGAGGCCATGCTAACCGGCGAGAGCCTGCCGGTGGTGAAGGAGGCCGGGGCAAGGGTCTACGCGGGCACGGTGAACAACGAAGGGCTGCTCCGCTGCCGTGCGACGGGGGTCGGCGCCCAGACCCAGCTCGCCGCCATCATCCGCCTGGTGCAGCAGGCCCAGGGTTCCAAGGCGCCGATCCAGCGCCTGGCGGACCAGGTGTCCGGAATCTTCGTGCCCACGGTGGTAGCCATCAGCGCCGCCACTCTGGGCCTCACCTGGTGGCTGGGCGGCGAGTTCACCACCGCGCTCGTGAATGCGGTGGCGGTGCTGGTGATCGCCTGCCCCTGCGCACTGGGGCTCGCCACGCCAACGGCCATCATGGTGGGCACGGGCCGCGGCGCCCGCGCCGGCGTGCTGGTCAGGAACGCCGCCGCGCTGGAACGGGCGGAGAAGATCCGTACCCTGTTGGTGGACAAGACCGGCACCCTGACCCGAGGCCGGCCCGCCGTCACTGAAATCGTGCCCGTGGGGCCGGTCAGCGCCCAGGAACTGTTGCGGGTCGCGGCCACCGCCGAGCGCGGTTCCGAGCACCCGCTGGCGCGGGCGGTGCTGGATCGCGCGCGCGAAAGCGGCGTTGAGCCCGCCATGCCCGAGCGCTTCGCCGCGCTGCCCGGCGCAGGGTTGGAAGCACGGTTTGAAGGCGCCGCCTTCCTGCTGGGCTCCCCGGCGTTTCTCGCCGCCCGGGGCGTCGCGGTGGATGAGACCCCGGTGGCCGCCATCGAGGCCCAGGGGCGGACGGTGGTGGGCGTCGCCCGCGAGGGAGTCCTGCTCGGCTTCATCGCCATCGCCGACCGGCTGCGGGAGTCCACCCCCGACGCCGTGCGCCGGCTGCGGGAGATGGGCGTGGACCTGGTCATGCTCACCGGCGACAACCGGGCAACCGCGGCCGCGATCGCCCGGGAGGCCGGAATCCCGCGCTTTCTCGCCGGCGTGCTGCCGGGCGACAAGGCCGCCGAGGTGGAGAAGCTGCGCGCCGGAAACGGCCTGGTCGGTATGGTGGGCGACGGCGTCAACGATGCCCCGGCCCTGGCGGCGGCGGACGTGAGCTTCGCCGTCGGCAGTGGCTCGGACGTCGCCATCGAAGCCGCCGACGTCACCCTCATGCGCAGCGACCTGGCGGGCGTGGCGGACGCCATCGAGCTCTCCCGGGCCACGCTGCGCAAGATCCGCCAGAACCTTTTCTTCGCCTTCATCTACAACATACTGGGCATACCGCTGGCGGCTCTCGGGATGCTGAACCCGGTGGTGGCCGGCGCCGCGATGGCCATGAGTTCGGTTTCGGTGGTGACCAATTCGCTGCTGCTGCGGCGGTGGAAACCGAGTTCATGAGCCGCGGCGCACGCGGAGGTCGCGGCGGCAGGAGGGACATCGCTCGGCGCGGGTGCCGGCGTCCTCCCGGCCCCGTGGCCAGGATTCTTTTAACAGGAGCAAGACATGGAAACGGTGACACTGAGCGTCAAGGGCATGAGCTGCCAGGGCTGCGTGCGCAGCGTGAAGAACGTGCTGGAGCCGATCCCGGGCGTCACCCAGGTGGAGGTGTCCCTGGAAAAGGGCGAGGCCACCGTGCGCTATGACGCCGGCAAGGCGGCGGTGGACCAATTCAGGACCGCCATCGCGGGAGCGGGATTTGAAGTCGCCTAAGGGCGCGGCGGCGCGGGTGGAAGGCTCCGCGGGCACCCCCGCGTGCCATGCGCCCGGGAGCGTGGTGCAGCCGCGCAAGCAGGCGCTGCTTCGGCGGCTCAGCCGCATCGAGGGTCAGGTGCGGGGTGTCGCCAGGATGGTCGAGGATGACCGCTACTGCGTGGACATCCTGACCCAGATATCGGCGCTGCGCTCGGCCCTGGACGGTCTGGCCATGGAATTGCTGCACGACCATACCCACGGCTGCGTCCGCGATGCCGTCCGCTCCGGCGGCGGGGAAGAGGCGATCGGGGAGCTGATGGCCGTGGTGCGGAAATTCGCGCGTTAGCGGGCTGCTAGCCGTCGTCCCCCGGGAGTCGGCGCGCAATAAGGAAATAGGTCGGCATCTCCCCGATGCCCCGGATCTGCTGCGCGCCCCGCGGCTCGAACATGAAATCGTCGGCCAGCTGGCGGTAAACCGCATCGGTGACCTGTATCCTTCCCGGCACCCCCTGGGACTCCATACGGCTGGCGATATTGACGGTGTCCCCCCACAGGTCATAGCTGAACCGGTTGGTGCCGATCACCCCGGCGATCACCGGGCCCGAGTGGATGCCGATGCGCAGCCGTATGTGCTTTTCTTCCCGGGTGGCAATGGTGCCCGCGATGGCCATGAGGTCGAGGCTGAAGGCAGCCATGGCGGCAATGTGGTCCGGCCGCGGGGAGGGAAGGCCCGAGGCCACCATTATTGCGTCGCCAATGGTCTTGATCTTCTCCACCCCGTAGCTGTCGCACAGCCGGTCGAAGGCCGAGAATATCCGGTTAAGCACCGTCACCAGCGCATGCGGGGTCATGCGCGCCGATATCTGCGTGAACCCCGCAATGTCGGCGAACAGCACCGTGGCCTCGGGGAAGATGTCGGCGATGGTCTTCTCGCCCCCCCTGAGCCGGCTGGCGATGGTGGCCGGAAGCACGTTGAGCAGGAGCTTTTCCGAGCGGTCCTGGGCGTCGAGCAGTTGCTGGTAAAGGATACCTTTCTCCAGCAGCGCGGCGAGTTCCGGCGACACCTGCTCGAAGATCTGGACGTGCTCCTGCCCGAAGGCGGCGGGGCGGACGCTGGCGAAGAAAATGAAGCCCACCGGACGGCCCATCGCGGTGAGGGGACAGCTCATGTTCGAGCGCATGCCCTCCTCCACGATCTGGCTCGTCGCCTCGGACTCCGGATGGGCGGCCAGATGCACTTCCAGGTCCGGGATGACGCGGGTCCGGCCGTGCTCCAGAAGCCCCTCCAGGCTGCCCTGGCCAATGGGCGCCGCATAGCCCGGACCCAGCACCACCGGGCCTGCGTCGGAACGCGCCCAGCGCATGCGCAGCACCCGTCCGCCTTCCTCCAGCAGGGCAAAGCTGGCGCGTTCGTAGGGAATCTCCCCGCGAAAGCTGTCGAACAGCTGGTCCAGCACCTCGTCGAGCAGCAGCCCGGGGTTCACGCTGTGCGACGCCTTCACCAGTTCCCCCATTTCCCGGAAACGCGCATCCAGGGTGCGGGCCAGGGTGGCGACCGCCGCGTCCAGCGCGCCCGCCGGCGCGGACTCGCGCGCCGGCTCCGCCTGCTTTGGGGGCTTGACCGATCCGCTCATGGGTTCAGCTTTTACCGGGCCATGATAGCAAAATAACCGGACCGGAAAATCGCCTCGCGCGCCCGAGGACGCTTGCCGGGACGCGCACCCGCCCATGCCGTGCGCATGGAGAGGGCGGAAGGCGGCAACCGCGGACGGCCCGGAGCGGGCCGGTCACCAGAACTGCCACCAGGACCTGGAGGCGGTCTTGCCGGTGACGTAGGGACTGTTGGGGAAGTTGGTCTGCATGACGCGCATGGCGTCGTTGCGCAGGTCGGTCAGGCCCAGGGCCTCATAGGCCCTGGCCATGATGTACAGGGCTTCCTCGGTAGCAGGCGCCTGGGGATAGGACTGCACCACGTACTGGGCGCGGTTGGCCGCCGCGAGATATGCGCCGCGCAGCATGTAGTAGCGCGCCACGTGGATCTCGTGGGACGCCAGGGCGTTCACGAGGTATTTCATGCGCAGCGTGGCGTCCGGCGCGTACCGGCTTGCCGGAAAGCGCGTCACCAGTTCCCGGAACGCCTCGAAGGATTCCCGCGCCGCCTTGGGGTCGCGGTCGCTGATGTCCCAGTCCACGACGTAGCTCGCCACGCTCTCCAGGGGCCCCAGGTCCTCGGTGAAGGTCACCAGCCCCTTGAGGTAATACATGTAATCCACGTTCGGGTGGTTGGGATGGAGCTTGATGAAGCGCTCCGCCGCCGCCACCGCGGCCGCCCGGTCCTGGTTCTTGAAATGCGCGTAGGCGACTTCCATCTGCGCCTGCTGGGCGTATCGCCCGTAGGGGTAACGCGCCTCCAGGGCCTCGAACAGCTTGATGGCCTTCTCGTAGTTGCCGTCGCTGAGCTCGCTCTTTGCCTCGGTGTAGAGCTTGTTCGGCGACCAGCCGGACGTTTCGTCCTGTTTCTCCGGCAGCCAGCCGCAGGCGGCTAACGCGAGCAACAGGAATGCGGCTAGACTGTTTCTCATGGGATCATTGGCTGAACAGGCGCCAGATTATAACCCATCGCCCCCGCCGCAACGGGTGCTGCTGACGGTGCCCGGCGAGTGCGCCGGGCTGCGGCTCGACCAGTGCCTGGCGCGCCTTCTGCCCGGGCACTCCAGGAGCCGAATTCAGGCCTGGATCCGCGACGGACTGGTGAGCGTCAACGGCAGTCACTGCCAGCCCAAGCTCACGGTATGGGGCGGCGAACGGGTCGAGCTCACCCCGGCGCCTCATCCCTCTGCGGGCGCCGACGCGGCGGAGCCCATCGCGCTGGCCGTGGTGTTCGAGGACGAGTCGGTGCTGGTGATCGACAAGCCGGCGGGACTGGTGGTCCACCCGGGAAGCGGCAACTGGCGGGGCACGCTGCTCAACGCCCTGCTGCACCATGCCCCGCAGCTCGCGGGCATCCCCAGGGCGGGCATCGTGCACCGCCTAGACAAGGACACCAGCGGGCTGATGGTGGTGGCGAAATCCCTGGAAGCGCAGACCAGCCTGGCGCGCCAGCTTCACGCCCGCAGCGTGCGGCGGGAATACCTTGCCCTGGTCCACGGGCGCCTGGCCCGGAACGGCAGCGTGGACGCCCCCATTGGCCGCCACCCCGTGCACCGGACCCGCATGGCAGTGGTGGCGCGCGGGCGCCACGCGCTCACCCACTACCGGATCGTCGAAAACCTGCCCGGCTGCACCCTGGTGCGCTGCCGGCTGGAAACCGGGCGTACTCACCAGATCCGCGTGCACATGCAGTCCCTGGGACATCCCCTGGTGGGCGACCCGGCGTATGGGCGGCGCCCGTCGGCAGGGAACCCGCAGGCGCGTGCACTGCTGGCGGACTTCCCCCGGCAGGCCCTGCACGCGGCGCGGCTCGAACTCGAACACCCCGTTTCGGGGGAGCGCGTGAGCTGGGAATCGGAGCCGCCCCCGGACCTGCGCCGCCTCATCGAGGGGCTGCGACGCACGGGCGAGCACGCATGAGACATCCTGTGTCAACCCTTGGCGGTTTCGAGGAGCGCGGTAGCAGCGAGGTGGCGCGCTGGGTCGTAGGGTTTGCGGTCGGTCCAGGCGCGCCAGATGACGCGGGTCCAGGCGCGGGCGAGGATGCGCACGGCGTGAGGATGGTCGCAACCGCGAGCGCGGGCTTGCGAGTAGACGTGCGCGGCCCAGGTGCTGGCATGACGCGAGTTGTCGGCGAGGCAGGTCAGTGCGGCGCGCAGGCGGTGGTTGCAGGCCCAGCGGAAGGCGACGGTCTTGGACTTGCCGGAGGCGTAAGTGACGGGGGCCACGCCGGCTTCGGCGGCGAGGCGCGAAGCGCTTTCCGGGGTGGGATAGCGCTCGATGAAGGCGAGCGCGATCGGCGAGTCGATCTCGGCGAATACGAGGGCGGCACCGGGCCAGAAGGATTCGAGGAGGCTGCGCAGCTGATTGGCGAGTTGAGTGCGGGTGGCAACCAAGTCATCGCGCCCGCGTACGAGCGCGCGCAGGGCGCGAATCTCGTCGCTTTGCGGCGCCAGGGGCGCGAAGCGATGGCCGTCGGTGCGCAACAGGTCTGCCAGCAGATAGGCGTCGCTGGCATCGCTCTTGGCGCCGTGGCTGCGGTAGCGCGGGCGCGTGGCTTTGACAGCATTGGGATGGATGGGGACGACGGCAAAGCCGGCGTCGACCAAAGTATCGACGATCAGTCCGGACGGACGCTCGATGGCAATGCGCGGCCGGCCGAAGTGTGCGAGGCGTCGCTGCAATCGCGCGAGTCCGGCCGCGTTGTGCTCGATTTCGAGGCGTTCGCAGATCTCGCCGCGTTCGTCGATGATGCACAGGGCGTGCGATTGGCTGGCCCAGTCCAGCCCGGCGAAGAAGATGCTCATGGACAGGCTCCGGTGAGTTGCGGTATGACTTGCCGTGCCGGAAGCCCACGCGGGTCGCTCACTGATCGGCGCTCCTGGTTGGACACCTTGGCGCTACATCCTGTAGCCCGTCTGGGCCTTCCGGCACCCAGGAGGCTGCGGGTCTCATGCGGGCCGTCGTGCGGCCAGCGACCGAGGCAGTCACTCCAGGGGCACGGAAGTCGTTCCGACACATCCCCCCGTTCACGCTCCTCCGTCAAGCACTACTCGTGGAGGGTAGCCCAGTGAGCGACTGGATCGTTCCGCAATGGCCCGCCCCGGCGCGGGTCAGATGCCTCGTCACCACGCGCCAGGGCGGCATGAGCAGGGGAAGCTACGCCAGCCTGAACCTCGCCGAGCATGTCGGCGACGACCCGGACGCGGTGCGCCGCAACCGCGCGCTGCTGCGGGCGCGCCTGCCGTCGGAACCGAAGTGGCTGCAGCAGGTCCACGGCGCGCGCGTGGCGCAGGTGGACGGGGCGCTGTACCCGAAGGAAGCCGACGGAGCGGTGGCACGGCAGCCCGGCACCGTGTGCGCGGTGATGGTGGCCGACTGTCTGCCGCTGCTCCTTTGCGACGAGTCCGGAACAGTGGTGGGGGTTGCGCACGCCGGCTGGCGCGGGCTCGCGATGGGGATCATCGAGCAGACCGTCGCCGCAATGGGAACCGCTCCGCAAGCCCTTCTCGCGTGGCTCGGTCCGGCCATTGGACCGGCAGCTTTCGAGGTCGGCGAAGAGGTGCGGGAGGTGTTCGTGCAACAGGATCCCCTGGCCGCGGCCGCCTTCACCGCGGGCCGGCCGGGGAAATGGCTGTGCGACCTCTATGCGCTGGCGCGCCAGCGGCTGGCCGGCACCGGCGTGTCCCGGGTTTTCGGCGGCGGAGCGTGCACCTTCAGCGATCCGGCGCGCTATTTCTCCTACCGCCGAGACGGCGCCACGGGACGCATGGCGGCCCTGATCTGGCTCGACTGATATACTGCGCGATCCTGTTCCGGATCCCGCGCCAAACCATGTCCGCACTCGCCTGGATCGTCGCCGCCAGCCTGCTCGGAGGCGTGCTGAGTCTTGCCGGGGCGGCGGCGCTGGCGATCAGCGCTCGCGCCTCCTGGGTGCCCATGCTCATCAGCTACGCCATCGGCGCCCTGCTGGGGGCGGTGTTCCTCAACATTCTCCCGGAGGCGCTGGAGCTTGCCGCCAGCCCGGGGCAGCTCACCGCAACGGTGCTGTTCGGGATACTGCTTTTCTTCGTCCTGGAGAAGCTGGTGCTTTGGCGGCACTGCCATCAGGAAAGCTGCGAGGCCCACGATCCCGCCGGACCCCGCGGCGCGGCCCACGACCACGGGCGCAGCGGAATGATGATCATGGTGGGCGATACCTTCCACAACTTCGTGGACGGCGTCATCATTGCCGCCGCCTTTCTCGCCAACACGCAGCTCGGGATCGTCACCGCGCTGGCCATCATCGCCCACGAAATACCCCAGGAGGTGGGCGACTTCCTCATCATGCTGCACTCGGGCTACACGCGGCGCCAGGCCCTGCTGTTCAACCTGCTGTCCAGCACCGCCACGCTGGTGGGCGGCGTCATGGCCTACCATGCCCTTCAGGACATGCAGGACATGGTGCCGCCGCTGCTGGGGCTGGCGGCGGCCAGCATGATCTACGTGGCGGTTGCCGACCTGATTCCCGGACTGCACCGCCGGCCCGAGCTTGGGGCCACGCTGCAGCAGGTGTCACTGATCACGCTGGGTATCGGCTCGGTCTGGCTGCTGGGATACCTCGCTCACGGGCACTGAGCCGCGGCGGCGCCGGAACCCCGCCACCGTCACCCAGACCACCACGGCGATGGGCGCCAGCCCATAGCCGAGGAAGGTCAACAACGCCGCCACAAGGGTCTTTTCGGTGGCCGCCATGAGCAGCACCACGTACAACCAGCCGATCACGACGATGTAGAGGTACATGGGTTCGGGCCCCGCGAGACCGCGCAGCTTGACAGGAGCGGCGGCGGGACGCAAGAATCCCCCGCACCCTTCCGCAACCGCACGTCTACTCATCCATCCTCCCATGTCATCCGGGCCCGACGCCGGGCAAAACCTGTTGCAACAGCTGGGTCAGGTCCAGCAGCAGTTCTCCGACCAGTTCCTGAAGGCCATCGCAGCGGGGCCGCGCCCCGAGTTCGGAGAAATATTCCAGTCCCTGAGCGCCGGCCTGCAGCACGAGGCCGCGGGCCTCGCGCAGATGCAGATGCGCTACGCCCAGGACCACATGCGTCTCTGGTCCAACCTGCTGGGCGCCGGCCAGGGCGCGCAGGCCGAGCCCGTGGTCGTGCCCGACAAGGGCGACCGCCGGTTCCACGGTGCCGAGTGGAGGGAGTTGCCGCTTTTTGATTTCCTGCGCCAGCAGCACCTGCTGAATGCGCGGTGGGTCTCGGAGCTGGTGGAGTCCTCGCGTCTGGACCCCCAGACCAAGCGCAAGGCGGCCTTCTTCGCCCGCCAGTACCTGGATGCGCTGGCGCCGAGCAACTACCCGGCGACCAACCCGGAGGTCCTGAAGCTGGCCCTGGAGACCGAGGGTGCCAGCATTGCGGCCGGGCTGAAGAACCTGATGGCGGATATCGAGAAGGGGCGCATCTCGATGACCGATGAGTCGGTGTTCGAGGTCGGTCGCAACCTGGCCGTCACCGAGGGCACGGTGGTGTACG
>DASTHR010000199.1:0-10171 GCA_035718105.1 Burkholderiales bacterium | reverse complement strand
ATGTCGGGCAATTCGTCCAGCATGCCGGTCACGGCCAGGTGCACGCAGTCGGTGGGCGTACCGTTGACGAAGTAGAAGCCGCTGGGCGCGCGGCGCAGCCGCAGCGGACGGTCTAGGGTGAGGGAGTTGCTGGCGCCGCTGCGGTCGCGCTCCGGCGCTACCACGGTCACTTCGCCCACCGCCGCGAGCGCCCGCGCCAGGCACTCGAGTCCCGGAGCAAAATACCCGTCGTCGTTGCTCAGAAGGATGCGCACGGATCAGCAGATGGATTCAGGCCTGCGGTGCGGAGTACGGGACGACGCCGGCGGCGGCCATCCGGCACTGCGCACCGCCGCTGCATCGCCACGCGCAACACTCTCCGTCATGCCCTCCAGGAATTCTCGTGGGGCCCGCCGCGGGTCACCGCGTGAGGCCGTGACTGGCCGGATTATAACCGAAGGGCGACCCCGGAAAGACGAAGGGGCGCAGACCCCTGGTCTGCGCCCCTTCGGCCACTCTGGTCGGGGCGACTGGATTCGAACCAGCGACCACCTGCACCCCATGCAGGTACGCTACCAGGCTGCGCTACGCCCCGAAGCGGCGGATTATATCAGACCAATCCGGCGCGGAGAACGCGCAGACGCGCGCGATCCCGGGTTCCTGGCGCAGGGAGCGGCGAGCCGCGGGCGCGCAACGCCCGCCGCTCGCCCCGCAATGCATTTCAGGCGCGCAGGATTTCCACGATGCCCTTCAACTCGCGGCGCAGCGCCGAGCTGTCGGGCGCGGCGGCCTGCACTGCCTGCGCATCGCCGGCGGGCTCCCTCGCTGCGGCCCCGACCTCCTCGAGCCGGTGCCGCGCACCGCTGATGGTAAATCCCTGCTCGTAGAGCAGCTCGCGGATGCGGCGGATCAGAAGCACTTCGTGGTGCTGGTAATAACGGCGGTTGCCCCGGCGCTTCACCGGCTTGAGCTGGGTGAACTCCTGCTCCCAGTAGCGCAGAACATGGGGCTTGACCCCGCACAGCTCGCTTACTTCACCGATGGTGAAATAGCGCTTGGCGGGGATCGGCGGAAGCTCACTCCGCGTATTGTTCGTCCTGCTGTTCGAGCTGCTCGGGTCCGCCATGGTAGTTCTTCTCCACCAGGGCCTTCAGCTTCTGGCTGGCGTGGAAAGTGACGACTCGGCGCGCGGTGATGGGGATTTCCTCGCCGGTCTTCGGATTGCGTCCCGGGCGCTGGGGTTTCTCCCGCAGCTGGAAGTTGCCAAAACCGGAGAGTTTGACCCCGTCCCCGTTCTCAAGCGCGGTCCGGATCTCCTCGAAGAAGGCCTCGACCATGTCCTTGGCCTCCCGCTTGTTGAGCCCGACTTTCTCGAAAAGGAGATCAGCCAGTTCAGCTTTTGTTAAGGTCATTATTCCCCCTAGGAACGCAGCCCCGCCCTGAACTGATCCTGCAGTACCCGGATCAGCTGAGCAACCGCGGAATCGACTTCCGGGTCGGTAAGGGTTTTTTGAGTATCTTGCAATAACACTCGGAATGCAAGACTTTTTTTGCCCTGTTCCACCCCTTTGCCACGGTATAGATCGAACAGTGCAAGGTCCACCACGGTCGCTGGCCTGGCCTGCCAGAGGGCGTCCAGGATGGCCTGCACGGGCACCTCCTCCGCCACCACCACCGCAAGGTCGCGGCGCACCGGCGGAAAACGCGAAACCGTTGAAAAGCCTGGAACATTTCCCTTGGTCAGGGCGGAAAGCTCCAATTCGAACACGATCACCGGCTGTGGGATCTCGTATTTCTGCTGCCAACGCGGGTGAATTTCGCCAATAAAGCCGGCATGTTCGCCGTTCAGCATGATTCGCGCGGACTTGCCTGGATGAAAGGCCGGATGGCGTGCCGCCTCGAAGCGCGCCTGCGCGGGCCACATCAGGGCCTCCACGTCACCCTTGGCGTCATAAAAATCCGCCGCCCGGGAAGGCCGGCTTCCCCACTGTTCGGGCAGGGCATCCCCATGGCACAGTCCGCCCAGGCGCTCGGACTCGCAGTAACCGGTTTCCCCGCGGGCGAAGCATGCTCCGGCCTCGAACAGCCGCACCCGGCTCTGGCGGTGGCTCAGGTTGTGCTGCAACCGCCCCATCAGCCCACCGATCAGACTCGAGCGCATCACGCTCATCTGGCTGGCAATGGGATTCTGCAGCCTCACCGGCGCGGTGTTGGCCGCGAAGTCGGACTCCCATTGCTCTTCAACGAAGGCGTAATTGACGACCTCCTGGTAATCCCGGGCCACCAGCACCTGGCGCAGCCGGTCCAGCGGACGCTCGGCCTCGGGCTCCGGAATCATCATCGCCGCCCCTTCCGGCGCGCGCGCCGGAATCCGGTCGTAGCCGTAGATACGGGCCAGTTCCTCGATCAGGTCCTCCTCGATGGCGAGGTCGAACCGGTAGCTGTGGGGCGAGACGTGGAACACGCCCTTTTCCATGGCGAAGCTGAAATGCAGCCGCCGCAGCAGCATCTGGATCTCCGCCTCGTCGAGCCGGACGCCGAGCAGGCGCTGTGCCCGTTCGACCCGCAGCGCAATCGGCTCGCGGGCCGGCAGCACGCCCTTCACCTCGGTGAGCGGGCCAGGGCGGCCACCGCAGATGCCGGTAATGAGCCGGGTGGCACGCTCCAGCGCGACGCGCGTCGCGCCGAAATCCACGCCCCGTTCGAAACGGTGCGAGGAGTCGGTGGCGAAACCGAGACGCCGCCCCCTGCCGGCAATCACGCCAGGATCGAAGAAGGCGCTCTCCAGGAACAGGTCGGTGGTGGTCGCCGAAACCGCACTCGGTTCCCCGCCCATGATGCCGGCGAGGGCCAGCGGCCCCGAGTCGTCGGCGATCACCAGCATGTCGCCGTCCAGCGTGGCGGTCTGCCCGTTC
This sequence comes from Burkholderiales bacterium, assembly GCA_035718105.1. Taxonomy (GTDB): domain Bacteria; phylum Pseudomonadota; class Gammaproteobacteria; order Burkholderiales; family UBA6910; genus UBA6910. Next base: position 7,277 of record DASTHR010000199.1, on the reverse strand, counting down.
AGCAGGATCAGCCGCTCGCCGGGCGCGGCGAAGCGCACCTGCACGAACCGCGTGATCCGCGCCAGGTCGAACGCGTGCAACGGCTGGCCGAGTTCCAGCATGACGTAGTTGGTGACGTCCACCACCGGATTGATGGGCCGCAGCCCGCAGCGCTCAAGGCGACGCACGATCCAGTCGGGGGTCACCGCATCCATGCGGATCCCGCGCAGCACCCGGCCGCAATACAGCGGGCAGGCCCGGGCGTCTTTCACCACCACGTCCAGCCGGTCGTCGACCACCGCCGCGACCGGGGCGGTCTCGTCCAGCCTGAGGCTGGAAGTGGTTATCGCGGCCACTTCCCGCGCCACGCCCGCCACGCTCAGGCAGTCGGCCCTGTTCGGCGTGAGCTTGAGAGTGAAAAGGCGGTCATCCAGGTCCAGATACTCGCGCAGGTCCGCGCCCACGGGCGCGCCTGGACCCAGATCGAGCAGCCCGGAAGACTCCTCCGACAGGCCCAGTTCGCGGGCCGAGCACAGCATGCCCCAGGACTCGACGCCGCGCACTTTCGCGGTCCTGATGGTGATGCCCGGCAGCTCGGCTCCGGGCAGGGCGCAGGGCACCCGCATGCCCGCCTTCACGTTGGGCGCGCCGCAGACGATCTGCAGCGCCTCGACGAGCCCCGCATTGACCTGGCACACGGACAGGCGGTCCGCGTCGGGATGCCGGTCCACCGAGACCACCTCGCCCACCACCACCTTGGTGAACGGCGGCGCGGCGCTCTCCAGGGCCTCCACCTCCAGGCCCGCCATGGTCAGGGCGTGCGCCAGTTCCTCGCTGGTGAGGGGGGGATCGACGAACTGCCGGAGCCAGTTTTCGGAAAACTTCATCTCAACTTCTCACCACAGAGACACAGCGGCACAGAGAAAAGACTCCCGATCTCCTGCCCTCCTCTGTGTCTCGGTGCCTCTGTGGTTCAATTGAACTGCCTCAGAAACCTCAAGTCGTTCTCGAAGAACAGCCGGATGTCGTTCACGCCGTAGCGCAGCATCGCCAGCCGCTCCACGCCGAGCCCGAAGGCGAAGCCCTGGAAGCGCGAGGGGTCCACGTCCACGTGCCGGAACACGTTGGGATGCACCATGCCGCAGCCCAGCACCTCGAGCCAGCCCGTGTGGCTGCAGACCCGGCAGCCGCCCCCGCCGCACTGCACGCAGCCGATATCCATTTCCGCCGAGGGCTCGGTGAACGGGAAGAACGAGGGGCGGAAACGCACCGGCAGGTCCTCCCGCTCGAAAAAGCGCTGCATGAAATCCGCCAGCACACCCTTGAGACCCGCGAAGGTCACGCCCTCATCCACCCACAAGCCCTCCACCTGGTGGAACATGGGTGTGTGGGTCACGTCGGAATCGCACCGGAACACCCGTCCGGGCGCGATCACTCGCAGCGGCGGACGGCGCTTCTGCATGTAATGCACCTGCACCGGCGAGGTATGGGTGCGCAGCAGGTGCCGATCGTCCACATAGAAGGTGTCGTGCATCGCCCGTGCCGGATGGTTCTCGGGGATGTTGAGGGCGGTGAAATTGTAGAAATCGGTTTCGATCTCCGGGCCGGTGGCCACCTCGAAGCCGATGCCCCGGAACAGGGCCTCGATGCGGCGCAGGGTCCGGGTGACGGGATGCAGTCCGCCGACGCCGGGCCCGCGGCCCGGGAGCGTTACGTCCAGCACCTCCTCGGCGAGGCGCGCCTCGAGGCGAAGCGCCTGGACCGCCTCACGGCGGGCGCGCAAAGCGTCTTCCAGCACCTCCTTCGCCTGGTTGATGCGCGCGCCCATGGCGGGGCGCTCGGCGGGGGCGAGCTTGCCGAGGCCCTTCAGCAGGCCGGTGAGCGCGCCCTCCTTGCCGAGGTAGCGCGCCTTGACCTGCTCCAGCTTGTCCGGGTCCTCGATGCCGCCGAACAGGTCGAGGGCCTCCTTGACGATGGAGTCGAGCTCGTTCATGGGGGATCAGGGTTCAGGGTTCGGGGGCCAGGATCGAAGCCCGTGCAAATCAATTCCCAATCCGCAGTGGAGAATGCATTGGGACCCAGGGCCAGGGGCACGCTGATCCCTGGCCCCCGGTCCCCGATCCCTGGACTACGCGCCCAGACCCGTCTTCGCCTGGCTGGCGATGCGGGCAAAGGCCTCCTTGTCATGCACGGCGATGTCCGCCAGCACCTTGCGGTCGATGTCGACCGACGCCTTCTTCAGTCCATTCATGAAGGCGCTGTAGGTCATCCCGAGTTCCCGGGCCGCCGCGTTGATGCGGGCGATCCACAGGGCGCGGAATTCGCGCTTCTTGGCGCGGCGGTCGCGATAGGCGTACTGCCCGGCCTTCATCACCGCCTCTTTGGCGATGCGGAAAACGTTCTTGCGGCGGCCGCGGAACCCCTTGGCCTGCTCCAGCACCTTCTTGTGACGGGCGTGCGCCGTCACACCGCGTTTCACTCGTGGCATGTCGGCTCTCCTTTAGGCGTAGGGAAGCATGGAGCGCACCTGGCGCTTGTCCGAGGCCGACACCGCAGTGGTGCCCCGCAGGTGGCGCTTGCGCTTCGTGGACTTCTTGGTGAGGATGTGGCGCAGGTGGGAGGAGGACCGCTTGAATCCGCCCCCGCCGGTCGCCTTGAAGCGCTTCGCGGCGCCGCTCTTGGTCTTGACCTTAGGCATGAACAACTCCTGTTTTAGCCTGGCGCCGGGCGGCCCCTGGCAGGAACGCTTTCAGGCCCGGACACCACTTGTTGCGCCCTCGCGGGCGAATCACTTGCGCGGCTGCCGCCTCACGCGGGCTTGGCCGCGGCAGGCTTGGGCTCCTTCTCGCCCTTGGCCGGCTTCTTCTTGGGCGACAGCACCATGATCATCTGCCGCCCTTCCATCTTGGGAAACTGCTCCACCACCCCGTGGGGCTCGAGGTCCGCCTTGATCCGCTCCAGCAACCGCACCCCGAACTCCTGGTGCGCCATCTCGCGGCCGCGGAAACGCAGCGTGACCTTGGTCTTGTCCCCTTCCTGCAGGAACCGGATCAGGTTGCGAAGCTTGATCTGGTAGTCCCCTTCGTCGGTGCCGGGGCGGAACTTCACTTCCTTGACCTGGATCTGCTTCTGCTTGAGCTTCGCCTCGTGCCGCTTCTTGCTTTCACGGTACTTGAACTTCCCGTAGTCCATGAGGCGGCACACCGGCGGGCTCGCCGTGGGCGCGATTTCCACCAGATCCACCTGCGCCTCCTCCGCCATCTTGTTGGCGGCCTCGATGCCCACGATTCCGAGCTGCTCGCCTTCCACGCCGATGAGGCGGACCTCCGGCACTGCGATCTCCGCGTTGATCCGCGGTTCCTTTTCCTGAGCGATGAGCGCTTTCTCCCTGTTGATTAAAAGTCAGGCCGCGCCACCCGACATCCCCGGTTCGCCCCGCAGGCGCTCAATGAACGCCTCCAGCGGCATCTGGCCCAGGTCTTCGCCTTTGCGGGTGCGCACGGCCACCATCTGCGCCGCCACTTCCTTGTCGCCGACAATCAGCTGGTAGGGCAGTTTTTGCAGACTATGTTCGCGGATTTTATAGGTTATTTTCTCATTCCTCAAGTCCGCGAGGGCACGCAGGCCGGCCTCCTGCAGTCGCCGGACCACCCGGGCGGCGTATTCGGCCTGGTTCTCGGTGATGTTCATCACCACCACCTGGTCCGGTGACAGCCACAGCGGCAGTGCGCCGGCGTAGTTTTCCACCAGGATGCCGATGAACCGCTCCATGGAGCCGAGAATCGCCCGGTGCAGCATCACCGGCACCCGACGGGCGTTGTCCTCAGCCACGTATTCCGCCCCCAGCCGCGCCGGCATGGAGAAATCGAGCTGGATGGTGCCGCACTGCCATACGCGGCCGATGGAATCCTTGAGATCGAACTCGATCTTGGGGCCGTAGAACGCCCCCTCCCCCGGCTGCACCCTGAAGGCGAGGCCCTTGTGGCGCAACGCCGCGTCCAGGGCGGCTTCCGCCTGGTCCCATTGCTCCTCGGTGCCCACCCGCTTGGCGGGGCGGGTGGAGAGCTTCACCCCGATCTCGGTGAAGCCGAAATCCGCGTATACCTTCTGCAGCAGGTCGATGAAGCGGATCACCTCGGGCTCGATCTGGGCCTCGGTGCAGAAGATGTGGGCGTCGTCCTGCACGAAGGCCCGCACCCGCATCAGGCCGTGCAGCGCGCCCGAGGGCTCGTTGCGGTGGCAGGAGCCGAACTCCGCCAGCCGAAGCGGCAGATCGCGGTAGCTCTTCACCCCCTGGTTGTAGATCTGGATGTGGCCCGGGCAGTTCATGGGCTTCACCGCGTAGACATGATTCTCGGACTCGGTGGTGAACATGTTCTCGCGAAAGTTCTCCCAGTGGCCGGAGCGCTCCCACAGGGCGCGGTCGATCACCTGGGGCGTGCGCACTTCCCGGTAGCCGTTGTCCCGGAACACGCGGCGCATGTACTGCTCCACCTGCTGCCACAGCGTCCAGCCCTTGGGGTGCCAGAACACCATTCCCGGCGCCTCGTCCTGGGCATGGAACAGATCGAGGCTGCGGCCCAGCTTGCGGTGGTCGCGCTTTTCCGCCTCTTCCAGCCGGTGGATGTACTCGTCCAGTTCCTCCTTCCGGGCCCAGGCGGTGCCGTAGATCCGCTGCAGCATCTCGTTGCGCGAGTCGCCGCGCCAGTAGGCCCCCGCCACCTTCATCAGGCGGAACACCCTGAGCTTGCCGGTGGAGGGCACATGGGGGCCGCGGCACAGGTCGGTGAAGTTGCCCTGGCGGTAGAGGCTGATGGTCTCCTCCCCGGGGATGGCTTCGATGATCTGCGCCTTGTAGTGCTCGCCCTGGTCCTTGAAGAAATTGATGGCGTCGGAGCGCTGCCAGACCTGGCGCTCGACCTTGATGTCGCGCTTCGCGATCTCCAGCATGCGCTTCTCGATCGCCGCCAGGTCCTCGGGCGTGAACGGCCGCTTGAAGGAGAAATCGTAGTAGAAGCCGTTCTCCACCACCGGGCCGATGGTGACCTGCGCCTCCGGAAACAGTTCCTTCACGGCGTGGGCCAGCAGGTGGGCGGTGGAATGGCGGATGATCTCCAGCCCCTCCGGATCGCGGTCGGTGACGATCGCAACCTCGCTGTCGGACTCGATGCGGAAGGCGGTATCCACAAGCCTGCCGTTGACCCGACCCGCGACCGCAGCCCGCGCCAGGCCGGCGCCGATGGATGCGGCCAGTTCGGCCACCGTCAGCGGGGCCTCGAAGGCCTTCAGGGAACCGTCAGGGAGGCGGATGGTTGGCATGTTCCGGCACAAAACAAAAAGGCGCGGCTGACCGCGCCGTTGTCGTCCCTCGCGCCTAACGGCACTGCGGGCCCGTTCCGCTCGCGGAGTCGGGGCGGCTGCGATCTGCAGCCGCCCCGGCAGCTGGTAGGCGCGATTGGATTCGAACCAACGACCCCCACCATGTCAAGGTGATGCTCTAACCAGCTGAGCTACGCGCCTAAGGGGTTGAGATTATAGCCGAAACGTCCGCGCCTGTTCAAACCCGCGGCGGCGGGCTCGATGTTTGGTGCGGCCGCGGTATTGGGCTACCATGCCGCCAACTTACGCCCGAGCGAATTTCACGCCATCTGCGGGAGCCCCTGTCGGTGAAACCTGTACTGTTTGTCCTTCTCCTCATCGCCCTGCCCGCCGCGGCGCAAGCCCCTTGCGCCCCCTGTCAGCCCCAAGGCACGATCATCAACCTCGACGCCCACGCCACGCGCGACGTTGCCAACGATCTCATGCGGGTCGCCTACTACGTGGAAATGGAAGACACGGATCCCCAACGCCTTGCCGCGGCCGTCAACCGCAGCGCCAATGAGGCCCTCGCCGTCGCGAAACAACTCAAGAATGCACAGGTGCAAAGCAGCGGCTACAGCACTTATCCGTTGCGGGACAAGGCCAACAAGATCGTGCGCTGGCGCGCCCGGGTAGACTTCTGGGTCGAGGGAAGGGAGTTCAAGGAACTCTCCGAACTCACCGCCCGGCTGCAATCCTCGGTCCAGGTTGCCGGCGTGTCCTTCAGCGTTTCCCGGGAAGTGCGGGCGCAGGCCGAGGAGGCGCTGATACAGGAAGCGGTGGCAGCCTTTCAGGGCCGTGCCGCACTCGTCGCGAGGGCCGCGGGAATTTCCCAGTTCCGGGTAAGGGAAATGACCCTGCAGGCCGACGGATACCGCCCGCCGCCCGCGCCCCGGCTCGCGGCCGTGGCCGCAGACGCGGTCCCCGCCCCGTCCTTCGAGGCCGGCGCGAGCAGCATCGGACTGCGGGTGAGCGGATCCATCGAGTCGGCCGTCGCGGCCAGATGAGCAGGGAGGCGTCAATGGCAACTCGCAGATACCGGGATGTGTTCTTGCCGATCGTGGCCGCGTGGCTGCTGGCCGGCCCCGCGATCGCGGACGGCGGGGGAAAGCCGATAGACGCGGTGACCGCCGGCGGCGACAAGGTCATGCTCTACCCGAATGGCCGCTGGGAGTACGTGGATCCCGGCAAGGCGGCGCAGGCGAAAACGATCGCCGACGCCTACCCCGAGAACCAGGCGCGTCCGGCGGAGGCCCAGGGCGGACTGGTCGGCATCGGCCGCACCCTCCTGCCCGGTGACAAGGATTACAATCGCGGGACCCTCAATCCCAAGCAGCGTTAGGATCCAAGCGGAAGCCACCCCGGGGAATGGACGCATGACCATGAAAGTGTTTGGCTGGCCCAACACGCGCTCCCTGCGGGTGGTATGGGCGCTGGAGGAAGCGGGGGCCGCCTACGAGTACGTTCCGGTCAATCTGATGCGGGGCGAGGGCCGCCGCCCCAGCTACCTGTCGGTAAACCCCGGCGGCAAGGTTCCCGCGCTCCAGGACGGCGAACTGGTTCTCACCGAATCGGCAGCCATCTGCAACTACGTGGGCGACCGGCACCCGGCGTCCGGGCTCACTCCGCCCTGCGGATCCCGCGAGCGCGCCCTCTACGACAGGTGGTGTTTCTTCGTGCTGAGCGAACTGGAGCAGCCGCTCTGGACCATGGGCAAGCACCGCTTCGCCATCCCTGAGCGGTACCGCATTCCGGCGGTGGTGGATACCGCCATGTGGGAATTCAGCGTTGCCGCCAAGGCGCTCAACGCCCAGTTCGGCGGCCCGTTCGCGCTGGGCGAGCGCTTCACCGCCGCCGACATCCTGATCGGTCATACCCTGGCCTGGGCCGCGGCCTGGGATGTTCCCCTGGAGCATGAGCGGCTGCAGGCGTATGCGCAA
>DASTHR010000198.1:0-2459 GCA_035718105.1 Burkholderiales bacterium | reverse complement strand
CGGCCGCGGCGGAAACTGCCCGCCACCACCACCGACTTCGTCCCCGGCGTCCCGCGCAGATGCCCGGCCAGAGCGTCCGCGTACTGCGAGGCTACCGCCAGCAGCATCCGCCCCGGAGTCCGCGCGCGGGCCTGCAACGCTTCCAGGATGTTGCGCTCGGTCTTTTCCCCGAAACCCGGCAGGCCCCGAATCCTTCCCTCCCGGGCCACCCGCTGCAGATCCTCCAAGGCTTCCACGTGCAGTTCCTGCCACAGGGCGCGGACGCGCTTCGGCCCCAGACCCGGGATCTGCAGGAGTTCCGTGATGGCGGGTGGAACCTCCTGCTCCAGCTTGCGCAACAGGCGACAACTGCCGGTTTTTACGATCTCCTCGATCTTTCGCGAAAGATCGTCACCAATTCCAGGCAGATCCGTGAGTTTATCGCCTTTTTCCACCATTCCCTTCACGTCGCGACCGAGTTCCCCCAAAATCCGGGCGGCGTTGCGATAAGCCCTGACGCGAAAGGGATTTGCGCTTTCTATTTCGAGAAAATCGGCGATCTTCTCGAATATTGCGGCAATGTCGGCGTTATGAATGGGCATGGCGAATCGGCCCCGCAACGCCGGCCGGCAGGGGTCAAAGGGTGGGCGCGGGCTCGTGGGTGTGGGTCTTCTCGATCTGGTTCTGGCAGCGCACGCACCGCTTGGCCGTGGGATACGCCTTCAGCCGCGGGAAACCGATCTCGGCCCCGCAATCGCTGCATTCCCCATACGCACCCTCGTTGATGCGCCGCAACGCCGCCTCCAGATCCCGCAGTTCTTCGACATGCCGGTGGACCATGGCAGCCTCGGTGTCGGCCATCAGGTTGGCGGCCGACTCGTCACCCGTATCCGCGACGCCGCCCTTCAACTCGAAGTAGTTGCGTTCGCCACTGGACTCCATCTCGTCTCTCACCCGCTCCAGCAGGGCCCGCTGCCGGGCCCGGAGAGCCTGTTCGAGGGCCTGCATCTGAACGCCGGTCAGTTCTGTCATGGCTGCCTCTCCTTTCCTTGAATTCTAGACAGCGGCAGCGTGCTGCCCGGTGGCAATTTGCCCCAGGGCGTTCAGACCGCAGCCCGCGGCCAGGCCCAGACTCGAAGCAGAACGGCGCACAGGGCAGCCATCGCCCCGGCGGCACCGAACGCAAAACCCGCCCCCAGCCCCTGCCACAGCACGCCGAACAAGAGCCCGCCGGGGATGGCGGCGAGTCCGCACACCAGGTAATACCAGCCAAAGGCGGTGCCGCGCTCTCCGGCGGTGCAGTAGTCGCTGATGGCGGCCCGCTCCGCCCCTTCGGTGAGCCCCATGAACAGCCCGTACGGGAGCGCCACGGCCCAGAGTCCCGCCGCGCTGCCAACGCCGGCCAGGGCGCCAAAGGCGGCCGCGAAAGCGAGCCAGCCTGCGAGCAGCAGGGACTCGCGCCCCACCCGGTCGGCCATGCGCCCGCCCCAGGTGGAGGTAAGCGCCTTGGCGAGATTGAGGACCGCCCACAGCAGCAGCAGTTCCACCACCCCCACCCCGATCTCGTGTCCGCGCAGCAGGATGAAGGTTTCGGAGGCCCGCGCCAGGGTGAACAGCCCCAGCACCAGGAGATAGCGGCGCATCGGCACGGACAAACCCGCCCAGCGCAGGGGCGGCAGGGCGGCCGCACCGGCGCGCGGGCGGGCGGGGGGCGGCTCCCGCACGCCGGCGGCAAGGCACAGCACGGCGATGGCCCCGGGAAGCGCCGACCAGAGGATCACTTCCTGCAATCCCATGCCCGACCAGGCCAGCACCGCGGCGGCCACCAGGCTGCCGGCCACGGCGCCGCCGTTGTCCAGGGCGCGGTGAAAGCCGAAAGCGTAGCCGTGCATGCCGGAGGGGGTCACATCGGCAAGGAGCGCATCGCGCGGGGCGCTGCGTATGCCCTTGCCCACCCGGTCCACGGCGCGCAGCAGCAGCACCGTGCCCCAGCCGCCGGCAAGCCCGAGCAGCGGCCGGGCGATATTGGAGAGCGTGTAACCCGCCACCGCCAGCCCCTTGCGCCGGCCGCCCATGCGGTCCGAATGCCGCCCCGCCCACAGCTTGAGCAGGCTCGCCACCGCATCCGCCACGCCCTCGATCAGTCCCAGCGCCAGCGGCCCGCTGCCAAGCACCGTGGCGAGCAGGATGGGCAGCAGGGGAATCACGATGTCCGAGGCGAAGTCGTTCAGGAAGCTCACCGCCCCCAGCACCACCACCGTGCGCGGCAGCCTGCGTTTCTCAGTCACCCGTTGCCTCTCCCCTCACCCCTCACTCCTCACCCCTCACTGCGCGACGCCGGGGATTATATCGGCACCGGTCCCGCCCCGGCGGTGGAGACCGGGGGCAAATTACCTTACACTTGCCCCCTCGAAGAGTCCCTGCAGGGACCGTAAACCATGAGGACCAGGAGGATGAAACCCGAGGAGCTTCTGGACCAG
>DASTHR010000197.1:0-12329 GCA_035718105.1 Burkholderiales bacterium | reverse complement strand
GGCTCCGAACTGGTCTCCGGCGCGCCCGGCGTGCTTCAGGTCGCTGCCGGTGGCGGACACCACTGCCGGCGGGGCCGGAGGGGTAGTCGGCGCCGTCTGGGCGAGCAGCGGACCGCCGCCAAGCGCGATCGCGCCGGCAACAAGGAATCGTGACAGGTGCTGGGGCTTGCAATTCATCATTTTTGATCCCGGTCAGGCGTTGCCCAGAATTCTCTCGGTCTGCAATATGATTTCCGTCGAAGTCGCGCTGTCGTAGAGCAGTCCCTTCTTCGCCACCGTGCGCATCCGCGTGGTGGAGGGGCTCAGCGCCTCCAGTTCAATCTCGATGTCGCGGTCCGTGGCCCTGGCCTTGATGAGCGCGCCATTTTCGATCTTGCTCGCGCCGTCGACCTTGATCCCCATGCGCCCCAGGGCTGTCATCGTGGCACTCTTCACTTTCGGCAGAGGCACGGTAAAGGTGCGGTAGGTGATTCCGCCCAGGGCGTGGGAAACGCCCGTCGAGGCGCCGATTCCCATCGCTGTCAGAGCCAGCGGCTCGCATCCCGCCAGCACCACCGCCAGCGCCGCCACGGCAGCACCGCGGCCCATCAATCCGATACGTCGTCGTGCGGCCATGTACCCCAAGTCCCATTCTTGTATTTGTGAAACCACTGCGAGCGGGATTCCGTGTCACCGCCCGTCACTGCAAACTGCCCGTACTCAGCTCCGCGCCGGCACGATCGCCCCGTCCACCACCTTCACCCGCTCGCCGATCGCGTAGCCAGGCTGGTTGCGTTGGGTCACTGTCCTGTAGGTACCGTCTTCCATGCGCAGCGTGACGCGGAATACGGTTTGGGTGCGCGAACTCTTCTCGATTTCGTTGCCCACGTAGGCCCCACCCGCGGCACCCGCGATGGTGGCCACCGTGCGGCCGCCGCCATGCCCGATTTGGTTGCCGAGGAGGCCCCCGGTCACGCCGCCCACCGCCATGCCGAGGCCGGTCCCCTGGCCTTTGACTTCCACCTGGCGGATCGATTCCACCACGCCGCAGTTTCCGCACTCCGCAACCGCTCCCGTCCGGCGGGCCTGCTGCGCGGCCGTCTCTTTCCGTTGCTGCGGCGGCACCGCGGGATAGACCATCTGCTGCTCGCCCACCGCCATCGGCGCGACCGTGCGGGAAGCCTCGCCGGTGCGTTGCGACGACGAGAAGGCGCTCGGCACCTGCCCGGTCATGGTGGCGATTCCGACCACACTGAAGATGATCACGGAAATCGCCGCCAGAATCATGAGCGGGTACAGCATCCCGTTCTTGCTTTCCATCGACATGAATCCAGTGCCCCTCTGATTCCCGGTGTAAGCGACGGGTTACCGACCCTCGAGGGTGCGCTCGACGCGCATCAGGAACCGGCTCACTTCGAGTTCCGCCTCGTCGCGGCTGCGGCCGAGCCGGCGCTGGATAACCCGCACCAGATCTTCGCGACCGTCAGCCCCGGAGAGATCATCATCATCGAGTTCGTTCCACCAGAGTTGGGCGAGCGCCCGGACCTTGCCCCAGCGCACCGAGGACTCGCGGAACGCGCGGGCAGCAGCGCCGGCGCTCTCTTCGGAGCCGAACAAGGGGACAACGTTCCTGGACATGAGCATTCTTATTCCCGGTGGGAAAGCCGTTTGCCATTGCTTTAGCACGGCTTATGCCAGGGGAACAGAAGATACTATTTTTCAATGAGTTAATGCTTTTTTCGGGGGGCGCTCCGGCGCCGCGAGGCAGCAATTCTGTCGTCCACCGGCGACAGGGGGTGAAGCGCCCGGGCTCATGCCTTTGAAAAACAGGATATTGGAGTGTCGCCGGAGGGCGACATTCGAGGCTACTGGGCCGGAACCTTGAACAGGGCCGGCTCCAGGCTGTGACGCTGCAGCAGTTTGTAGAACTCGGTCCGGTTGCGCTTGGCGAGGCGCGCCGCCTGGGACACATTGCCGCCCGTGAGCTTCAGCACCCGCACCAGGTAGTCGCGTTCGAACTGACGGCGGGCCTCCTCCAGAGGCTCCACCGGCGTCTGCTCCTGCTGGATGGCGTTCTGCACCAGGGTCGGCGGGATGATTTCCGTGGTGCACAGGGCGACGGTCTGCTCCACCACGTTGTAGAGCTGGCGCACGTTGCCGGGCCATGCGGCGTTCACCAGCAATTCCATGGCCTCGGGGGAGTAGGCATTGATGCGCTTGCCGTAGCGCTCCGCGAGGCGAGCCAGAAAGTGCGTCGCCAGCAGGGGTATGTCCTCGCGCCGGTCCCCGAGAGGCGGAATGGCGAGGGACACCACGTTGAGGCGGTAATAAAGATCCTCGCGGAAGTTTCCCGCCGCGCGCTCCTTCTCCAGATCGCGGTGCGTGGCGGAGATGAGGCGCACATCCACCGGGAAGTGGCGGGTCGCGCCAACCGGCCGCACCTGCCGGTCCTCCAGGACCCGCAGCAGTTTCACCTGCAGCGGCAGCGGCATGTCCCCGATTTCGTCCAGGAAAAGGGTGCCGCCGTGGGCCGCCTGGAACAGTCCTTCATGGTCGCGAATCGCCCCCGTGAAGGAGCCCTTCATGTGCCCGAACAGCTCCGACTCCAGCAGTTGCTCGGGGATCGCGCCGCAGTTCACGGCCACGAACGGTCCGTCGGCGCGGCGGCTGGCCCTGTGGATGGCCCGCGCCAGCATCTCCTTGCCGCTTCCGGACTCGCCGGAGATGAACACGCTGGCGTCTCCGGCCGCCACCAGCTTGGCCTGGGCCAGCAGGTCCTCCATGCGCTGGTTGCGGGTGATGATGGCCTCGCGCCAGGCCTCATGGCGTCCGCCGGCCTCCGCGCCGGCCAGGGTACCGCCCATCCGCAGCGCCTTCTGCACCTGCGCCAGCAGCACCTGGGATTCGTAGGGTTTGGTGAGGTAGCCGAACACCCCGCGCCGGGTCGCGTCCACCGCATCCGGGATGGAACCATGGGCGGTGAGGATGATCACCGGAAGCGTCGGATTGGACTTGTGTACCGCGTCGAACAGGGCGAGCCCGTCCATGCCGCTCATCTGCACGTCCGTGATCACCAGCTGCGGGCGGTGCACCGCGAGGCTCGCCAGCGCCTTTTCGCCGCTGTCCACGGCGCTCACTTCATATCCGGCGGACTTCAGTCGCAGCGCCAGCAGGCGCAGCAGGTCCGGGTCATCGTCCACCAGCAGAATCCGGGCTGATGGCGTGCTCATTTTTTCTCTCCCGGAGCGGGCTTGCGCCCGCGCTCCATCAGGCTCTTTTCGATGGCCGTAAGGGCCTCGAGCTTGCGCTGCAGGTCATCCAGCTTGCGCTGCTGCTCCTCGATCAGCTTCTGGTCCTCGCGCAGTCGCTCGTCGTAGCGCCGCCGCTCCGCGATGGTCGCGCTCAGCAGTTGCGCGAACGACCTCAGTCCGGCGTCCCGCGACTCATCCTTCAGCAGGGGGTCGAGCAGGGCCTGCGCCGCCTCGTCATTGCGCCCCGGGGCGCCGGGCATGCTCTGCGCCAGGGCGTAGCGCAGCCGGTTCAGGTCCGACTTGCTGCCGCCGAAGGCCTGCCGGGCCGCCTCCTGCTCCTTGGGCAGGTCCGCCGGCTTGCTGCGCCGCAAATGGTCGTAGTAGGCGAGCAGCCGGTCCAGGTCGCTGGGCGGCAGCAACCCCAGCCGGGGCGCTGGCTCCACCACCGGTGCCGGGGGCTCCGACTTCGCTGCCGGCGCCTGCTCCGGCGGGAAAGGCAGCTTGAACTGGGCGCAGCCCCCGAGGGCTAGGACCAGCGCAAAGCGGATACCTAAGTCGCGTACACTCATGCCGCCCCCCGCGCCTGCAGCACCGGCAGGGTCACCTTGAAATGGGCCCCCGCGCTGGCGTCATCCACCAGTTCGATGTTGCCGCCATGGGACAGCACATGCTCCCGGGCGATGGCGAGGCCGAGGCCGGTGCCGCTCACGGGCGCCGACGCCGCCTGCCGCCCGGTGAAGAACGGCTCGAAGATGCGCCGGCGGTCTTCCCCGGCGACCCCCGGGCCCTGGTCCACGACCTCGAGCACCAATTCGCCGATGCGCTCCCGCGCCGAAATCAGGATGCTGCTCCCCCGCGGGGAGTACTTGATGGCGTTTGACACCAGATTGTCCAGCATGACTCGCAACTTGTCCCCGTCCGCCTGGATCGTCAGGTCCGGGCAGTACACCTTAAGCCGCAGCTCCTTGGCGAGCATCGCCAGCTTCTGGTCCGCCGAGACCCGGTCGATGACTTCCCTGATCCTCACCGGTCGCGCCTGCAGGGAGTCCTTCTGGAACTGGACCGCGCTGTAATTGAGAAGGTTCTCGATCAGCTTGCGCAACTCGATGCTGTTGTCGCGCAGGATGCGCACCACCTCCCGCTGCTCGCCGGTCAGCGGCCCGGCGCTCTCGTCGGCCAGCAGCTCGGAACCTTACCGCAGCGCCGTGAGCGGTGTCTTCAGCTCGTGGGAAACGTGGCGCAGGAATCGGCTCTTCTGCTCCTCGAGTTCCACCAGGCGCTTGCGCAGCCACTCCAGTTGCCGCCCCAGGTACTCCAGGTCCTGGGGGCCACTCACCGTGATGGGCTCCGAGAAATCCCCGGTTCCTAGCTTGCGGATGCCGGCGTCAATCTGCCGGATCGGCCGCGCCAGCACGAGGGCGAAGCCCACCACCAGGAACACCGCCGCCGGGATCAGGGCCAGCAACTGCCAGATGACGATGTTCCGGGCCCGCCCGGCCAGATTCTGCAGCGCATCCACCTCGCGGGCAATCACCTCGTTGCTGGTGGCGAGCATGGCGCGCGCGAGCCCGGCCAGTTCGCCGAACTCCGCCGCCACCTTCTCCGCCCGCTCCGGAGCCGCCGCCTTGCCCTGCGCCAGAGGATTGCCGGATATGGCTTCGAACAGCGCCCCTTCCCGGGTCAGGATCTCGTCGAGCTGCTCGCGCTGGGTCTGGCTCAGGAGCAGACGTCCCAGGCTCCGGGCCGCCCGCTCCAGCCGTTCATGCGCCGCGATGAAGGCTTCCAGAAGCTCGGGGTCGCCCACGACCAGGTACTGCCGCGCCACCCGCTCCTCCGCGGTGATCAGCTCCTCCAGGGCCCGGCTGCTCTCGGTGGCCTGCACCGCCTCATAGACAGCATGCCGGCTCTGGTCCGAAAGGCGATCAATGGACACCGCGTTGTTGATCAGCGCAAAAATCAGCGGCAGCGTCACCAGCGTGAAGCCGACAAAAAGTAGCTTGAGAAAGGACTTCGGGTAGCGGAGCTGCATCGCGTCGGGACAGCGCCCCGGGGTAAGCCCACCACGGGGGGCCAGCGCGGGATTTTACCCGCAATTGCCGGTTCCTGCCGCCTCCGCCGGAATTTCCCGCGAAGCAGCACTGGAAAAATCAAGGGCCTACACCCACCAAGCCGGAACAGGACCAGGGGCGCGGCGCAAGCGGCCCGGAGAAACAGAAGGGCCCGCATCAAGCGGGCCCCTGCGTCTTGGTAGGTCGTACTGGATTCGAACCAGTGACCAACGGATTAAAAGTCCGCTGCTCTACCAGCTGAGCTAACGACCCGAGAGGCGCGCATTATACCGGCTTGCCGCGGCCCGGAAAAGCCGTCCGAAGCCTCTTCAGACCGCCTCCAGCTTGCGCAGGCTTGCGGGCAGCAGACGAAAGTCCACCAGCGCCGTGACCAAGGCCTTGAACAGGGTGGCATCCCCCTCGTACACCATCTTGTAGTACTGCACCTTCATGGTGAGGGCGCTGCCCAGGACAATCCCGAAAAAAGTGATGAATGGACCGACGGCCAGGGTGGAGATGCCGGTGATCGCCTGGCCCACGGTGCAGCCCATCGCCAGCACGCCGCCGAAGCCCATCAGGATCGCCCCCACCAGGTGATTCAGGAAATCCCGCCCGCTGGCAAACCACTCAAAGCGGAATTTGCGGGAAGCAATCGCCCATATGAGGGAGCCCAGCACCACGCCCGCCACCGACATCACCCCGAAGGTGATTACGGTAGCCTGGAATCCGGAGGCCGCGTAACCCAGGGTCTGGCCATAGGGGTTGATGAAGGTGAAGGACTGGGGGGCCAGCGGCCGGCTGTCGGCGGGCTTGCCCGCTTCCGACTGGTTGAAGAAGTCCCACTGCTGCACGTAACCCTGCAAGGTCTGCACGTCCCCGTCGGCGCGCACACCGATGTTGCTGGTGATATACCAGGCGGCCACGATGACGCCTCCGATCACCAGTCCGCCCAGAATGTTGTCGAGGCTGCCCCGGAAGTCCTCGGATTTGAATACCAGGGCGAGCAGGCCCAGGCCCAGCACGACGCCGATCGCCAGCCGCGCGGTCCGGGCGGAATCCCCCGCCACCAACGCCCCCAGGTCCTGGCTCGCGCCCAGGTTCACCGCCAGCGGCCGGATCCAGTGGTAGAACAGCACCGTGAACAGTGTCTGATCCGAACCCGGGAACGGGTTGATCATGAAATAGGCGATCACGGCGATGATCCCGAACACCACCAGGGACTTCAGGTTGCCGCCTCCGATGCGCACCAGGGTCTTGTTGCCGCAACCGGAGCCCAGGGTCATGCCGACGCCGAACATCAGCCCCCCCAGAAGGTGCTCCGCCCAAAGGAACTGACCCGCCCGGTAGGGCGGGAAGGCCGCACCCGGCTTGGCGAGGCCGACATACTCAAGCACCGCGACACCCAGCACCGCCACGGCGATGGCCAGCAGCCAGGCCCGCATGCGCCCGGTGTCACCCATGTTTACCCAGTCGGACACCGCGCCCATGGTGCAGAAATTGGTCTTGTTGGCTACGGCGCCCAGGACCAGCGCCAGGGCGAACGTGGACCAAAGCATCACCGACTGCGCCTGAGAAAAACTCTCGAACACCATCTGAGCATCCCCCTAAATTAAGCCGGCGGGTGGTATTTTCTGTGTCCCGCGCCGAGACCCTGACCGAACCGGGGAATTCTAGCCAAACACGGGCGTGGCGGAATCAGTTTTTTTGGTGGCCGGCATAACCGCCCTCGATGCGGCGGCGCAATGACGGGAGCAGCGTCAGGCGTAACGGGTGGGGTCGGGAATCCCCGCCCGCACGAAACCCTCGCGGCGCAGGCGACAGGCCTCGCAGGCACCGCAGGCGAGTCCCGCCTCCGTGGCCTGATAGCATGAAACCGTCAAGCCGTAATCGACTCCTAGGGCGGCGCCCAGGCGGATGATCTCCGCCTTGGGCAGGCTGACCAGGGGGGCGTGCAGGGTGAGCCGCGCGCCCTCCACTGCGGCCCGCGTCGCGAGATTGGCCATGACCTCGAAGGCCCTCAGGTACTCGGGCCGGCAGTCCGGGTAGCCGGAGTAGTCCACGGCGTTGGCGCCGATGTAGAGGTCCCGCGCTTCGAGCACCTCTGCCCAGGCCAGCGCCAGGGACAGCAGAATGGTGTTGCGGGCGGGGACGTAGGTGACGGGGATCCCCGTTTCCGGACCGCCGGTAGGCACCGCGATGGAGGCG
The DNA here is from genome assembly GCA_035718105.1 of Burkholderiales bacterium. Classification (GTDB taxonomy): domain Bacteria; phylum Pseudomonadota; class Gammaproteobacteria; order Burkholderiales; family UBA6910; genus UBA6910. The sequence continues at coordinate 4,846 of DASTHR010000197.1, read as the reverse complement.
TCGGTCAGGGCCGAGCCCCCAAACAGCGCGAGGTCGAGGCGGAAAACCCGGTGTTCGGCGACGCCCAGGGCATCGGCGACGCGGCTGGCGGCGGCGAGTTCCGCGCGGTGGCGCTGGCCGTAGTCCACCGAGAGCGCATGGCACGCGAAGCCGTCGCGGCGCGCCACCGCCAGCGTGGTGGCGGAGTCCAGCCCGCCGGAGAGCAGCACCACCGCCCGATTCATCCCTTATGTCCCGTTACGCACGTTCGCAAGCTCGGCCGCAAGCAAGAATTTGGCTTCAAGACGCGACGCGAGCCTCGATCGAAGCGGAGTGTACAAGGCAGTACATGAGCATTCGGGTGAGGCGAGCAACAAAGTATTGGAGCCAAAGGCGCCGCTTGCGGCTCAGCGCCCTTGAACCTCGCCCCACAAGAGCTTGTGCAGTTGTAGCTGCACCCGCACCGGGAGGCGATCCTCGAGCACCCGGTCGGCCAGTTCGGTGGGTGACAGTTTTCCGTACACCGGCGAAAACAGCACCGGGCAGATGCGGTCGAGCCGGCGCTCCTCAAGGACATGCTTCGCCCACTCGTAATCCGACTCGCCCGCCAGCACGAACTTGATCTCGTCGCGCCGCCTCAGGTGCTTCAGGTTCTGCCACTGGTTCCTGCCGCACTCCCCGGAGGCGGGTGCCTTGATGTCCATGACCCTCGACACCCGGCGATCCACGCCGGAGATATCCAGGGCGCCGCTGGTCTCCAGCGATACCGAATAACCGGCGTCGCAAAGCGCGCTGAGCAGCGCGAGGCAGCCCGGCTGCGCCAGGGGTTCGCCGCCAGTGACGCAAACATATTTCGCCCCGAGATCCGCAACCCGCTCCAGGATGGCCTCCAGGGTGACCGATTTTCCGCCGCCGAAGGCATAGGCGGTGTCGCACCAGACGCAGCGCAGGGGGCAACCGGTGAGGCGGACAAAGGCGGTGGGCAGCCCGGCGCGGCTGCTCTCCCCCTGCAGCGAGAGGAAGATCTCGGTGATGCGAAGCTTCGCGGCGAGGGGTGAAGTGCGAGGCGTGATGAGGAGTCCCCTGCGGTCGGCGGCGCGCCTGCCATTACTCCGCACCCCTTACTCCTCACTCCTCACTTGATTGCCGCCAGGCGCCGTTTGGCCTTCTCCGCGGCGTCGCTCGCCGGGTACTTGGCAACCACGTCCTGGAGGGTCTTCCTCTCCCCCGCGGCGTCACCCAGTTCCCGCTGCGAGCTGGCGATGTTGAGCATCGCGTCCGGCGCCTTGGGACTGTCGCCATGCGCCGTCAGCAGCTTCTGCTGGGTGGCGATGGCGCTCTTGAAATCCCGCAGGTTGAAGAACGAGTTCCCGATCCAGTACAGCGCATTGGGGACGAAGATGGAACCGGGATAGGCCTTGATGAAATTCTGAAAGCCGGCGATGGCCCCCTGGTAATTGCCGATCTTGAAAAGGCCGTAGGCAGCGTCGTAGGCGCGGACCTCCGCCGCGCTGTCCCCGCCCGCCGCCGCGGCGGGTGCCGCCGGGGCCGCGGCACCGGGGACCGGCGTCGGGGGCGTCGCGGCGGTAGCGCCCGTGGCGGGAGCGGCGCCGGGCACCGGCGTCAAGCCGGCCGCGGGTGCGGCGCCCGGCGCCGCGGTGCCCGACTGCTCCAGCCTGCGCAGACGCGTGTCCAGGTCCACGTAGAAGTCCTTCTGGCGCTTCTGGGACGACTCTTCGGCGAACCTCAGTTCCTCGACCTGGCCCCGCAGCTTCGCGATTTCCTGCTTCAGGGCCTCGATCTGGTTCAGCAGATCGAGCACGGACTGGCTTTTCAGCCCCTCCTCGATCCGGGCGATGCGGGCGTCCAGGGCCTTGACTCCCGACTGGACCTGGGCAATGTCCTTCTTCGCCTGCTCGACGCCCTTGCGCGCCTCCTCGTCGTCGAACACGCCCGCCGGCGCCGCGCCCGCGAGGAGCATCAGCGCCAGCGCCGCGACAGCGCGCTTCATCGCTTACTCGCCCTGGTAGACGATATCGGCCCGGCGGTTCTCGGCCCAGGACGCCTCGTCGTGGCCGGTGCCCCGGGGCTTCTCCTCGCCGAAGCTCACCGACTCGATCTGGGCCTCCGGCACGCCAAGCACTTCCAGGGCCTTCTTCACGGCGTCGGAGCGCTTCTGCCCCAGGGCCAGGTTGTACTCCCGGCTGCCGCGCTCGTCGGCATTGCCCTGCAGGATCACCTTGGCCTTGGCGTTCTGCTTCAGGTACTGGGCATGGGCCTGGATCAGGGACTTGAACTCGTCCTTGATGACGAAGCTGTCGAAGTCGAAGAACACGCTGCGCTTCGACAGCGGGCTCGCCGGGTCGGTGAGCGGGTTGCCGCCCACGGCGCCCGGCTTGAGCGGGGTGGCCTCGGCGCCGGTCGCCGCCGGCTTGTCGGCGGGCTTGGCGCCGGGGGACCGTTCCTCCACCGCCGCCGCCTTCTGCTCCTTGTCCGGAGTGCTGCTGCAGGCCGCGATCAATGCCACGAGTGCCAGTACGGTGATTCGCTTCATCATGTCGTGTGTTCCTTTCTCTCTTGGGTCACTTCAGCTCGTTTTTCAGGAGGGGGCCCCAAGCCGGTTCCCGGATGTCGCCGGAGGTGGAGGTGAGCCGTTGTTTTACTCGGCCATCGCTGGAGACTGCCGCCAGGATGCCTCGGCCCTTGACCTCCGATGCGTAAAGAATCATTTTTCCGTTCGGCGCAAAGCTCGGCGATTCGTCGAGCGCGCTGTCGGTCAGCACCTGGACCTGGCGCGTGGCCAGGTCCTGCACCGCGACGTTGAACTTGCCGCTGTTGCGGGTGATGAACACGATGCTCTTGCCATCCGGGCTGTAGCGGCCGGACACGTTGTAGGACCCGTCGAAGGTCACGCGCTGGGGTGCGCCGCCGCCGACGGCGATCCGGTAAAGCTGGGGGCTGCCGCCGCGGTCCGAGGTGAACAGGATCCACTGCCCGTCCGGCGAGAAATTCGGCTCGGTGTCGATGGACGGGCTCTGCATCAGCCGGTTCATGCCGCCCTTCTCGACGTCGATGAGGAAGATCTGCGATCCCCCCATCAGCGAGAGCACCACCGCAAGCTTCTTCCCGTCGGGCGACCAAGCGGGGGCGCTGTTGGAGCCCTTGAAGCTCGCCAGCGCCTTGCGGCTGCCGCTGCCCAGGGACTGCACGTACACCACCGGCTTCTTGTCCTCGAACGAGACATAGGCCAGCCGGTCGCCGTCCGGGGCCCAGGCCGGGGAGATGATGGGTTCGTTGGAAGCGAGCACGGTCTGGTCGTTGTACCCGTCGGCGTCCGCCACCTTGAGCTCGTAGCGCTTGCCCTGCTTCACCACGTAGGCGACGCGGGTGGAGAACGCGCCCCGGTCGCCGGTGAGCTTCTCGTAGACGATGTCGGCGATCTTGTGGGCGGTGAGCCGCAACTGCGGCTGGCCGATGGTATAGGCGAAACCCGTGAGCTGGGTCTGCTTCACCACGTCCATCAGCCGGAATCGCACCTCCACGCGCCCGTCGGGAAGCGCACTCGTGGAGCCGATCACGATGGCCTCGGCGCCCCGCGCCTTCCAGTCCGCGTAGTTCACCTGCGCCGGCTCGCTGGGGCGCATGCCCCCGCCGTCCACGAGGCGAAACAGCCCGCTTCTCTGCAGATCCGCCGAGATCACGGCGGTGAGGGATTGCGGCAGCCGCTCCTCGCCAGCGAAGGGCACGATCGCCACGGGAATCTGGCGCTCGCCGCCGCCGACGATCTCGATGGTGAGTGCCGCGCGCGCCGCCCCGCAGGCGAGCAGCACCGCGAGCAGGACAATGCGCAGTAGCAGCTTCACGTTAGACAATAGAGCGATGACCTTTGCGAAAAATTCCGCAGATTATATAACACACCGTGGCCCGGTCTATTCCCGCGGCCGGAACTTGAGTTCCAGATTGCGGAAATTCGCGAACAGCGCGGGGTCCGGCGGCAGCGGCAGCGGCTGCGCCTTGAGAATGGCGCGCTCCACCGCCTGGTCATAGGCGGCGTGTCCGCTGGACTTCTTCAGCTTCACCGACAGCACCTCGCCCGAGGGCAGCAGCACCACGTCGAACTGCGCCTCCGGGTTGCCGGGGACCTCCGGCGGCAGCACGATGTAGCCCTGGATCTTGGCCTTGATGCGGCCCTTGAAGTCGTCCATCAGCCGCGACTGGCCCGCCGCCGCCTGTGCCTGCAACTGCTGGTTCAGGGCCTCCTGCTCCCGCGCGAGGCGCGCGACTTCCTCCTGCTGCTTCGCCTGTTCGCGCCGCAGGCGCTCGGCTTCCGCCGCCTTCTGCTGATCCAGCCGGCGCTTCTCCTTTTCCGCCTCCAGCCTTTTCCTTTCCTCTTCAGCGCGCTTCTTCTTCTCCTGCTCCTGCTTCTCCTTGAGCGCGATATCGGGCTTGGGTTCGGGTTTGGGCTCCGGCCTGGGCTCGGCCTTGGGCTCCGGCGGCGGTGCCGGCTTCGGTGGCTCCGGCTTGGCCTCGGGTTCGGGCGCGGGAGGCGGCGGGGGCGCCGGCTGGGGCGCGGCGGACGGGATCGACGTCCACAGCTCCGCCACCATGCCCTGCGGGGGCTCGGTGCGCCAGCTCACGGCGAACACCAGGAAGGCGAAGAACGCCACGTGCACCGCAAGCGCCAGCAGCAGCGAGCTGCCGGCGCCGGGATCTGGCTGGGGGCCGCTGGCCGCGAGCCTGCTCATCCGCTCCGGGGCTTGGCGAGCAGGCCCACCTTCTGCACGCCTTCCTGCTGCAGGATGTCCATCACGTTGATGACTTCCTCGTAGCGCACGCTCTTGTCGGCGGCGATCACCACCGACTGCTC
>DASTHR010000196.1:0-5913 GCA_035718105.1 Burkholderiales bacterium | reverse complement strand
GACCCACAGTGGTCCAGGGCGACTTTGTGTTGCCAGTGTCCGGCTGACGCCGAACCGCGCCTCCGTGGGTCCGCATTCATGTGGACAGGAATCGTCCATGCCCGGCTGAAGTCGGACCCACAGGGGCCTATGGCGAACCTGTGCTTTCGATGTCCGGCTGAAAGCAGAAGGGACGAGAAGCGCGAGCGATCACGCTCCGGCGAAACCTATTCCTCCACGAGTTCAAAGTCGTGGGTTATATCGGCAGTCTTGCCGAGCATGATTGACGCGGAGCAGTACTTCTCCGCGGAGAGCTTGATGGCCCGCTCCACCGCCTCGGGCTTGAGCCCCTTGCCGCTGACGATGAAGTGGAAGTGGATCCGGGTAAACACCTTGGGGTCCTGCTCCGCGCGCTCCGCCTGCAGGTCCACCGCACAGCCGTACACCGCATGGCGCCCCTTCCTCAGAATGTGCACCACGTCGATGGCGGTGCATCCTCCCGTGCCCATCAGCACCAGTTCCATGGGACGTGGCCCCAGGTTGTGACCGCCCAGCTCCGGCGCGGCGTCCATGACCAGCGCGTGACCGCTGCCCGAGGAGGCCAGGAACGTCATGTCCTCCACCCAGTTCACTCTTGCCTTCATCGCACCTCCCTGTCCTTGGTGGCGCGACAGGATAGCAGCGGCGGGGCGCGAGTCCAAGCGGAGGGCGACCGGCCCAGGTCATATTCAACCTTCACCTCGAGCTTGAGTTCAGCGCCGGAAAACAGAAGGCAAGGCGCTGGAAAATCGCGAAAGCGGCAACTGCCGCCTACCTTGCCGGCAGCGCCGTCCGGGTGCACTTTCCCAAGGCAGCGGTCGGTTCGCCGCGCGACGGTCTCGCCGCGCAGCAAAAATATCCGATATGGATCAATATTGTGGGTATGGAAACGGGTCGCCAGATGAGCGTTTTGTTGCTTGTATTCATGTTGTTAAAAAAACTGTCCGACTCATTCAAATTCATTTGTGTGCAGCGCACAAATTTTTCTTGATTTTGGGCTGCGGGTTCGGCATACTGAACCCGTGTTAGACGCTCATTCCTGAGTGTTTAACCGTTGTCTCCTCCATCCTCCTCCTATGGTGGAACTGGGCGCAACCCTCAAGGTTGCGCCCCTTTTTTTTTCGCCGGGGGGACGATGGCTTCGGCGCCTCGCCGGCGAAGTGCGCGCTCAAGTTTGACAGTCTGGCTGATTACGCAATAAAATTCGCAGCTTTCCTTCGCACCCAAAGCAGAATCAGATCATGAAAACCATATCGGCGAAGCCCCTCGAGGTACAGCGCGACTGGTACGTCGTGGACGCTCAGGGCAAAGTCCTGGGTCGTCTTGCATCCGAGATTGCCCGTCGCCTGCGGGGCAAGCACAAGGCGATCTATACGCCCCATGTGGATACCGGCGACTTCGTCGTGGTGGTGAATGCAGAGAAGGTGCGTGTCACCGGTCGCAAGGCCACGGACAAGATGTATTACCGCCACACCCAGTTCGCGGGCGGCCTGAAGACTGACAGTTTCGAGAAGCTCCAGGCGCGCCGTCCCGGCCGTGTCCTTGAACTGGCGGTGAAGGGGATGCTGCCCCGGGGCCCCCTGGGGTACGCGATGATCAAGAAGCTCAAGGTCTATGCCGGCGCGGAGCATCCGCACAGCGCCCAGCAGCCCCGGGCGCTGGAAATCTGAGGAAACCATCAATGATCGGCAAGTATTACTACGGTACCGGCCGCCGCAAGGAAGCGGTGGCCCGCGTATTCCTGAAATCTGGCAGCGGCAAGATCACGGTGAACGACCTGCCCATCGACCGGTTCTTCTCCCGCGAAACCGGTCGCATGGTGGCGATGCAGCCCCTGGCGCTTACCAACAACCTGTCGGCGTTCGACATCCAGGTGAACGTACAGGGCGGAGGCGAGTCGGGCCAGGCGGGTGCCGTGCGCCACGGCATCACCCGTGCGCTGATTGATTACGACGTGACCCTCAAGGGGGCGCTGCGCCGCGCCGGTCTTGTCACCCGGGACGCGCGTACCGTGGAGCGCAAGAAGGTCGGTCTGCACAAGGCGCGCCGGCGCAAGCAGTTCTCCAAGCGCTAAGACGCATTTTTCCATCAGGACGGCCGCCCGCGGGCGGCTTTCTTGTTTGTGGCGGCACGGCGTATCATGCGTCTCGCCCAAGACCTCACGGAGGGTCTGAACCGTGATCAAAGCCGGAATTGTCGGCGGCACCGGGTACACGGGTGTCGAATTGCTGCGCCTGCTGGCGCAGCATCCGCAGGTGCAGTTCACCGCCATCACCTCGCGCAAGGAGGCGGGGATGGCGGTCTCGGATCTGTTTCAGAGCCTGCGCGGGCGCGTGAGCCTGAAGTTCGCCGATCCGGCGCAGGCGCCGCTCACGGGCTGCGACGTGGTGTTCTTTGCCACGCCCAACGGTGTCGCCATGGAACAGGCCCGTGCGCTGCTGGCGGCGGGGGTGCGAGTCATCGACCTGTCCGCGGACTTCCGCATTCGCGACGTTGCGCTGTGGGAGAAGTGGTACGGCATGACCCATGCCGCCCCGGAACTCCTGGATCAGGCGGTGTACGGGCTTCCCGAGATGCACCGCGCCCGCATCCGCGAGGCGCGGCTGGTGGCGAACCCCGGCTGCTATCCCACGGCGGTGCAGCTGGGCTTCCTGCCGCTGGTGGAAGCCGGAGTGGTGGATCTGGATCACCTGATCGGCGACTGCAAGTCCGGTGTCTCCGGCGCGGGGCGCAAGGCCGAAACCCACATCCTGTTCTCCGAGGCTTCCGACAGCTTCAAGGCCTACGGGGTGGCGGGCCACCGTCACCTTCCCGAAATAACCCAAGGGCTGTCCGATGCCGCGGGACGGCCGGTGAAGCTCACCTTCGTGCCGCATCTCACACCCATGATCCGCGGTATCCACGCGACGCTCTACGCGCGCATCGCCAAGGACGTGGATCTGCAGGCCTTCTACCAGGTGCGCTACGCGGACGAGCCCTTCGTGGATGTGATGCCCGCGGGCAGCCATCCGGAGACCCGCTCCGTGCGTGCGGCGAACCTGTGCCGCATCGCCGTGCACCGGCCTCAGGGTGGCGACACGGCGGTGGTCCTGTCCGTGATCGACAACCTGGTGAAGGGGGCGTCCGGCCAGGCGGTCCAGAACATGAACATCATGTTCGGGCTGCCGGAGACCACCGGTCTCGGCCAGGTGGCGGTGCTCCCCTGAGCGCAGGATGCTGCGGCGGCTGAAGAAGAAGTTCGGCGCCGCGGCGCCGCGCGTCGCCGTCCGGCCGCACGTGCCCTGGCATTTGCGGGGCGTGGCGGTGGCGGCGCTGGTCTGCCTGGCCGTGGTGGCGGGTTGGTGGCTCTATGACGCGGGAAGGCGCTTTGCGGGCTTCGACAAAGCCGAAACCGGCGAGGAAATGGCGCGCCTCGGCAGCCTGAGCGAGCACCTAGGGCGCGAGAACGCGGATCTCAAGGGCAAGCTGGCCGCGGCCGAGAGTCAGCTTCAGATCGAGCGCGCCGCGCACCAGGATCTGGGTCGGCAGGTGAAGGCGCTGGGCGACGAGATCACGCGCCTGAAGGAAGACCTCGCTTTCTTCCAGAACCTTATCCCCTCCACCGGCAAGGAAGGGGGGATACAGGTGCACCGCCTGAAGGTGGAACGGGATAATGCGCCCGGCGAGTACCGTTACGGCCTGCTGCTGGTGCAACCTGGACAGCGGGTGAAGGAGTTCCAGGGCAGCTTGCAGCTGGTGGTCAACATCCAGCACAATGGCATGCGGCAGGAACTGATCCTGCCGGAGGACGGCGCCAGGCATCCCCAGGGGCAGAGCCTGAGCTTCAGGTACTATCACCGGGTGGAGGGGCGCTTCCGGGTTGCACCCGACGCGGTGGTGGAGAGCGTGCAGTTGCGACTGTTCCCGAAGGGCGGCAGCGAGGCGCTCGTTACCGAAACGGCGAAGATTTCGTGAGCGGAGGAGACATCATGTTTGGCAAGAAGGAGCCCAAGAAGCCGCAGAACCGCATCGACTCCCTGATTGGTCAGGGCACGCGCATCGAGGGCCACGTCTCGTTTTCCGGCGGGCTGCGGGTCGATGGGAGCGTAATCGGAGATGTCACGGGCGCCGGCGACAAGCCGAGCATGCTGGTGATCTCGGAACAGGCACGCATCGAGGGCGCCATCCGGGTGTCCCACGTGGTGATCAACGGCACGGTCGCGGGTCCGGTTCACGCGGCCGATTACCTCGAGCTGCAGAGCAAGGCCAGGGTCACCGGCGATGTCCACTACAAGAACATGGAAATCCAGCTGGGCGCGGTGGTGGAGGGAAACCTGGTGCACCAGGACAGCCAGTACTCGGACAAGGTCGTGGCATTCAAGCCCGCCTCTGGAGATTGACCCTGAAACATCAGCGTTTCATAATGCTGATCCGGAATTGCCCCGAAGGAGCGCGACATGAATGCTGTCACTGAAACCCCGGCACCGCTGAACTTCACCGACAGCGCGGCCGCCAAGGTCAAGCAACTGATCGATGAGGAAGGAAACACGGAACTCAAGCTGCGGGTGTTCGTCTCCGGCGGCGGCTGTTCCGGGTTCCAGTACGGGTTCACCTTCGACGAGGCGGTGGCCGATGACGACACCGTAATGGAAAAGGGTGGCGTGACGCTGCTGATCGACCCCATGAGCTACCAGTACCTGGTGGGCGCGGAGATCGATTACCAGGAGAACGCGGAGGGCGCCCAGTTCGTGATTAAGAACCCGAACGCCCAGACCACCTGCGGCTGCGGCTCTTCGTTCTCGGTGTAGTCCGGGCTTAAGAACGGATTCGGCAAAGGGGGCGCAGGCCCCCTTTGCCCTTTTCAGGCCCGGTAAATCGCCCCCAGGACGCGCGGGCCCCGGGCGCCCGTGACCGAGGGGAGGTTTCCCGGCTCGCCCCGCAGGGCCTGCCGGGCCAGCCAGGCGAAAGCCAGCGCCTCCACCCACTCCGCATCCACTCCGAGCTCATCGGTGGGGGCGACGCGGATCCCTCCCAGACTGCCCGCAATGCTCTCCGCCAGGGCCCGGTTGCGGGCGCCACCGCCGCAGAGGTACACCTCCCGGACGCCGGGGCAATGCCCCTCGAGCGCGCGGGCAATCCCCAGGGTGCTGAGCGTGAGCAGCGTTGCCTGGACGTCGGCGGGCCGTTCTCCTCCCGAGAGACGCCGCTCCAGCCAGCCGAGGTGGAACAAATCGCGCCCGGTGCTCTTCGGCGGGGGAAGAGCGAACCATGGGTCACCGAGCAGGGCGTCGAGCAGTTCGGGCAGCACCCGTCCCGACGCGGCCCAGGCCCCGCCCGCATCGTAAGGGGTTCCCCGGTGGCGGGCGCACCAGGCATCCAGCAGCATGTTCCCCGGCCCGCAGTCGAAGCCGGTGACTGGGCCCTCCGGGGGCAGGTCCGTGATGTTGGCGATGCCGCCGATGTTCACCACCGCGCGGTGAACCCGGACATCCCGAAAGGCAAGCGCATGAAACGCCGGAACCAGGGGAGCGCCCTGGCCGCCCGCCGCGATGTCCCGGCTGCGGAAATCGGCGACCACGGTGAGCCCGCTGGCCTCCGCGAGCAGGGCCGCGTTCCCGAGCTGGAGCGTGAATCCGAGGTCCGGCCGGTGGCGCACCGTCTGGCCGTGGCAGCCGATGGCGCGGACCCGCGCCGGGTCAACGCCGCATTCGGCGAGCAGTTCAAGGGCGGCATCGGCATAGCGCATGGCGAGCGCATTGCCCAGTTCCGCAGCGCGGTGCAGTTCGTCGTCGCCCGGCGGGTGCAGGGCGAGCAGCCGCGCCTTCAGGTCGGGGTCGAACGGATCGTGGCGCGTGCCCATAATCTGGAAAGGGGTGGACGCAAGATCGGCCAGGACGGCATCCACGCCATCCAGGC